>CAMLIU010000053.1 GCA_946479995.1 uncultured Gemmatimonadota bacterium
CAGATGCCGCGCCTGCTCGGCCTCGCCTACGCGAGCAAGCTGTATCGCAACCTGCCCGAGCTGCACGACCTCACCGAGTTCTCGCACAACGGCGACGAAGTCGCCTTCGGCACCATCGGCAACGCGTCGTGCGCGGAGGGAGTGTTCTGGGAGACGATCAACGCCGCCGGCGTGCTCCAGGTGCCGATGCTCCTCTCGGTGTGGGACGACGGCTACGGCATCTCGGTGCCGAACGAGCTGCAGGTGACGAAGGGGAACATCGGCACGCTGCTCCAGGGGTTCCGTCGCGCGCGCAACGAACCCGGCTACGAGCTGGCGACGGCGCGCGGGTGGGATTATCCGGAGCTCCTCGAGACCTACCAGCGCACCGTGCGCATCGTGCGCGGCGAGCACGTGCCGGCGGTGGTGCACGTGGTAGAGCTCACGCAGCCGCAGGGGCACTCCACCTCCGGCAGCCACGAGCGCTACAAGAGCAAGGACCGCCTGAAGTGGGAGAAGGAGCACGACGGCATCCTGCGCATGCGCCGCTGGATCATCGAGCAGGAGATGGCCACGGAGGCGGAGCTCGATGCGATCGAGGAGGAGGAGTCCAACCATGTGCGCGAGGCGCGCGACGCGGCGTGGAACGCCTACGAGCAGCCGATCCGAGATGAAGCCGCGTCCGTAGGCGCGATGATCGGACAGCTCACCGACGCGGGCGGGACCGACGCCGACGCGGTGCGCGCGCTGCAGGACGAGCTGGCGAAGCGTCGCGATCCGCTGCGCCGCGACGTCACCATCGCTGCCCGCCGCGCTCTGTTCGCCGCGCGCGGCACGAGCGAGGAGGCGAAGCATCCGCTGCGCGGCTGGCTGGACGCCCAGAAGCCGCTCGACGAGGAGCGCTATCACGCCTTCCTCCACGACGAGAGCGAGACCTCGGCGCTCCGCGTGCCCGTCGTCGCCCCCGAGTACGACGAAAGCTCGGTCGACGTGGACGCGTACAAGGTGCTCAACGCCGCCTTCGACAGGGCGCTGGCGCGCGACCCGCGCGTCATCGCCTTCGGCGAGGACGTCGGCAAGCTGGGCGACGTGAACCAGGGATTCGTGGACCTGCAGGCGAAGTACGGCGAGCTGCGCGTCGGCGACGCCGGCATCCGCGAGGCCACCATCGTGGGCCAGGCGATCGGCATGGCCATGCGCGGCCTTCGTCCCATCGCCGAGATCCAGTATCTCGATTACCTGCTGTACGCGCTGCAGGTGATGTCCGACGACCTCGCCACCCTGCGCTATCGCACGCGCAACGGGCAGATGGCGCCCGTGATCGTGCGCACGCGCGGTCATCGCCTCGTCGGCGTGTGGCACTCCGGCTCGCCGCTCGGCATGATGATCCACGCGCTGCGCGGCATGTACATCGCCGTCCCTCGCGACATGACCCGCGCCGCCGGCTTCTACAACACACTGCTGCAGTCGGGCGACCCGGGAATCGTGGTCGAGGTGCTGAACGCCTACCGCCTGAAGGAGAAGCTGCCGAGCAACATCGGCGAACTGACGACGCCGTTCGGTGTGGTGGACGTGCTGCGCGAGGGGCGCGACGTGACGGTGGTGACGTACGGTGCCTCCTGCGCCATCGCATCCGAGGCAGCGAAGCTCCTCGAGGGCGCCGGCATCGACGTGGAGCTCATCGACGCGCAGTCCCTCCTCCCCTTCGACCTCGAGGGGCGCATCGCCGAGTCGCTGAAGAAGACGAACCGCGTGCTCTTCCTGGACGAGGACGTGCCGGGGGGTGCGTCGTCGTACATGATGCAGCAGGTGCTGGAGCGGCAGGGCGGCTTCCACTGGCTGGACGCGATGCCCCGCACCCTCACCGGCGCCGCCCACCGCCCCGCCTATGGCCGCGACGGCGACTACTGGTCGAAGCCGAGCGTGGAGGACGTGTACGACACGGTCGTGGAGCTGATGAAGGAGTAGGGAAGGCGAGTTGTCGCGCCTGCGGCAGGGCTCCTCATAGTGCAGGCTCCCCGCCGTGGGGAACGCAGATCTTCCCAGATCCTTCAACAGCCTGATCAACCGCAGATTCAAGCCTCGGGCGAGCCTCGGCGCACCGGTTCCATCCCCTACACCCCCAAAGCTTCTTGAATGTGTTGGAACGGCCTCGGGAGACTCTTCGGTGCGAGGAGCCTTCTCCCGCATGGAAAGATCTGCGTTGGATCAGGCCTTTAAGGATCTGTGCCGATCTGCGTTCCCATTCGACCGGGAGCCATGCGCCGTGAGGAGCCCTGCCGAGGCGCACCCACTGTCGACACGGAGCCGAAGAGGGAGACGAGCCCTGCCGAGGCGGAGCACCGACGACGCGGAGCGGTGAAGAAAGAGAAGCCCTGCTATCGGCGCTGGCAGAACGAACGACCTATTCCTGACGCATGCTGAATGCAGCGTCTCACGCCCGGCTCACCGAGATACCGTGACTGATTCCTTCCGCATCACCTTCCGCACCGTCGCCGGTACCGCTTTCCTCCTCGCCGCGGCCTGCGCGCGCACCCCTGCGCCATCTGCGCCTGCGCCGGCGAAGCCCGCCGTGCCGGTGTTCTACGCGCCGCGCCTCGTCCCGCAGCCGGCGTCGCTCGCGCTGGCGGGGGACACGCCATTCGTCATCACCGAGCAGACGGTGCTCGAAGCCGACGGCGGCGATGCGATGCACGTCGCCGGCCTTTTCGCCGCGCGCATCCGCCCCGCCACCGGTTTCGCACTCGTGCCGGCGGCGCCCGCCGTGGCCACGACCAGCATCCGCTTCCAGCTCCGCCCCGATCGAACCGACCTCGGCGACGAAGGATACGAGCTCGTCGTGCGGCCGGACTCCATCCGCGTCATCGCCGGAGGCGGGGCAGGGCTCTTCCACGGCGCACAGACACTTCGCCAGCTCCTTCCGCCGGAGATCGAGTCCGACATCCGGATCGGCAGGCCCTGGGGCATCCCGTCCCTCACCATCCGCGACGTGCCCCGCTTCGCCTGGCGCGGCGCGATGCTCGACGTCGCGCGGCACTTCTTCACCGTGAACGAGGTGGAGCAGTACATCGACATCCTCGCGATGTACAAGATGAACGTGCTGCACCTGCACCTCGCCGACGATCAGGGGTGGCGCATCGAGATCAAGTCGCGCCCGCTGCTGGCGCAGAAGGGATCAGTCACCGAGGTTGCGGGCCGTCCTGGCGGCGGTGGGTACTTCACGCAGGAGGAGTACGCCGACATCGTGCGCTATGCGCAGGAGCGCTTCATCACGGTGGTGCCGGAGATCGACATGCCCGGCCACTTCAACGCGGCGCTCATCGGCTATCCCGAGCTGGCCTGCAGCCGGCGCGCGCCGGGTCCGTATACGGGCATCGACGTTGGCTGGAGCACCGTCTGCGTGGACAGCGCGCAGAGCTACGCGCTGATCGACGACGTCGTGCGGGAGGTCGCCGCGCTGACCCCGGGCCAGTATCTCCACATGGGCGGTGACGAGGTGGAGACGCTCACCCCCGCGCAGTACGCCAGCTTCGTCGAGCGGGTGCAGGAGATCGTCGCGCGCCACGGCAAGAAGATGGTCGGCTGGGAGGAGATCACCGCCGCGCAGCTCCAGCCCGGCACCATCGCCCAGCTCTGGCGCGCCGACTCGCTCCGGCATCCGCTCGGGCCCGGCGTGAGGATGCTCCTCTCGCCGGCGAAGAAGGCGTACATCGACCAGAAGTACGATCCCGCCACCGAGCTCGGACTCCGCTGGGCCGGCTACGTGGACGTGCGCGACTCGTACGACTGGGATCCGGGCACCTATCTCCACAACGTGGGCGAGGATCGCGTGGCTGGCGTGGAAGCACCTATCTGGACGGAGACGCTGCGCAACATCACCGCCGTGGAATACCTTGCCGTCCCGCGCCTCCCGGCCATCGCCGAGGTGGGCTGGAGTTCGCAGGGCTCTCGCGTATGGGACGACTTCCGCGAGCGCCTCGCCGCGCAGGGCACGCGATGGCGCATCCTCGGCATCAACTACTACCGCTCGTCGCAGATCCCCTGGTAGCGCGCCCGGTCGGCGCGCGACCGGGACTCACACCGGCTCGAAGGTGGCAGTGAAGTGGCGGAGCACCTCAGGGGCGTCCAACATCCGGACGCCCCTGATCTTCTTCACCAGCGAGTTCACGTACAGCAGCACCTCGGCCACGTAGTCCACGTGGCTCTGCGTGTACACGCGGCGCGGGAAGGCGAGGCGCACCAGCTCCATCGCTGCCGGACGCTCGCTGCCATCGGGCTGCCGGCCGAACATCACCGAGCCGATCTCCACCCCGCGGATGCCCCCTTCCACGTAGAGAGCGCAGGTGAGCGCCCACGCCGGATACTCGCGCTGCGGGATGTGGGAGAGCCAGCGCTTCGCGTCGAGGTAGATGGCGTGACCGCCGGTGGGCGTCACGATCGGGATCCCCGCGGCGATGAGCTTCTCGCCCAGGTACTCGATGGACCGGATGCGATAGCGGAGGTAGTCCTCGTCGAGCGCCTCGTGCAGCCCCACGGCGATCGCCTCGAGGTCGTAGCCGGCGAGGCCGCCGTACGTGGGGAAGCCCTCGGTGAGCACGAGGCGCGTGCGGCAGCGGCGCGCGAGATCGGGGTCGTTCATCGCCAGGAAGCCACCGATGTTCGACATGCCGTCCTTCTTCGCGCTCATGGTGCAGCCGTCGGCGAGGGAGAACAGCTCGCGCGCGATCTCGCGCGGCGAGCAGTCGGCGTAACCCGGCTCCCGCTGCCTGATCAGCCACGCATTCTCGGCGAAGCGGCAGGCGTCGATGAACAGCGGCACGCCGTGGGCGCTGCACACGCGCCGCACTTCGCGCACGTTGGCGATGCTCACCGGCTGTCCGCCCTCGGAGTTGTTGGTGATGGTGATCATCACCAGCGGAACACGACCAGGGTTCTCCGCCAGCACCCGCTCCAGTGCGGCGACGTCCATGTTCCCCTTGAACGGGTCCGACGACTGCGCCACGTGTCCTTCCGCGATCGGCAGGTCGAGCGCCACCCCGCCGCGATCCTGCACGTTCGCGCGCGTGGTGTCGAAGTGCGTGTTGTTGGGGACGATGTAGCCGGCCTTCAGCACGGTGGAGAACAGGATGTGCTCCGCCGCACGCCCCTGGTGGGTGGGGATCACCTGCGCGTAGCCCGTCACGTCGCGCACGGCGCGCTCGAAGACGGCGTACGAGCGGCCGCCGGCGTACGACTCGTCGCCCCGCATCATCCCCGACCACTGGTGCACCGACATCGCGCCCGTGCCGGAATCGGTGAGCAGGTCGATGAGCACGTCCTCGGCCTGGAGGAGGAAGACGTTGTACCGCGCCGCGACGAGGGCCGCAGCCCGCTCCTCGCGCGTCGTCTGCCGGATCGGCTCGACCGTCTTGATCCGGAAGGGCTCGATGATCGTCGTGAAGTTCATGGCTGCATGGCGAAGTCGGATGATGCCATCGCCAGCGCGCGCTCGGGCCCCCAGTCGCCGCCAAGGATGCCGGCCGGGTGCACGCACTCGAAGCGGGCCTGGAAGAAGCGCAGGCGGGTAGGCTCGTACGTGAAGCGCAGCCCCTGCACGCGGGTTGCGATCCCGTGCACGGCGATCACGCTCTCCGCCGTCACGTCCATGTGCGCCTGCGTGTAGACGCGGCGCGGGATGGTGAGTCGCACCAGCTCGAGCGCCGGATATCGGTTCTCGCCCGTGGTCGAATCGCGCCCCGCCGACACCGCTCCCCGCTCCATCGAGCGGATCCCCGACTCCACGTACAGCGCCGCCGCGAGCGCCTGCGCCGGAAACTCCGAGCGACGCAGGTGAGGGAGCATGGCGGCCGCGTCGAGAAACACCGCGTGGCCGCCGATCGGGCGCACGATCGGGACTCCCGCCTCGATCAGCTGCTGGCCGAGGTAGAGCACCTGTCCGATGCGGCTGCGGATGTGCTCCTCGCGCACCGACTCCTCGATGCCGATCGCCATCGCCTCGAGGTCGCGCCCGGCGAGCCCGCCGTAGGTGTGCAGGCCCTCGAACATCACGACGAGGCTGCGCGCCTCTTCGGCGAGCGCCGCGTCACGAAGGCCGAGCCAGCCGCCGATGTTGACCAGGGAGTCCTTCTTCCCCGACATCGTCGCGCCGTCGGTGAGGGCGCACATCTCGAGCAGGATGTCCGACACGAGCTTGTTGCGCTCGGCGGGCTCGCGCTGCTGGATGAACCACGCGTTCTCCACCGCGCGCGTCGCATCCAGGATGAGCAGGATGCCGTGGCGCCGGGTATACTCGCGCACCGCTCGCAGGTTCTCGAGGCTGATCGGCTGTCCCCCCGCCATGTTCACCGTGGCGGCAACGGAGACGTACGGCACCTTCGCCGGTCCGTAACGGCTGACCACTGCATCCAGCCTGGCGAGGTCCACGTTTCCCTTGAAAGGGTGCTCCGACGTGGGATCGTGCGCCGCGTCGATGATGACGTCGTGGAACTGCGCGCCCGCCAGCTCCTGGTGGGCGCGCGTGGTGGTGAAGTACATGTTGCCCGGCACGTGGTCGCCGGGCTTGATGAGCATGCGCGACAGGATGTGCTCTGCGCCGCGTCCCTGGTGGGTAGGGATGAGCTCCGGGTAGCCGTAGTGGCGCTCGACCGCCTCCTGCAGGTGGTAGAAGTTGCGCGAGCCGGCGTACGCCTCGTCGCCGAGCATCATGCCGGCCCACTGGCGGTCCGACATCGCGCTCGTCCCCGAATCGGTGAGCAGGTCGATGTAGACGTCGTCGGAGCGGAGCAGGAAGGTGTTGTAGCCGGCGTCGCGGATGGCACGCTCGCGTTCGGCGCGGCTGGTGATGCGCAGGGGCTCGACGACCTTGATCCGCCACGGCTCGGCCCAGCTGTGTTGGCGCATGGAAGCTCCCGTCCGACGCACGGACGGCTGGGGGTGGACGCTGGAATACGGCCCCATCATGCGTCCGCCCGGGCGGCGGTGCTGTCGGGAAAGCTCCGACTCCGCGTCGGGACAGGGCCTGTCCTCGTGCGGCGTGCGGGCCCATCATGTAGCATCGTTTCCCTGACCGCACGCCGATGACCCAACGCGACGAGACGCTCCTCCCCGACTGGTACCGCGAGATCCCGATCACCGGCCTTCCGCGGGTGCTCGGCATCGAGATGCTCGAGCTGACGAAGGAGCGCGTGGTGGCGACGATGCCGGTGGACGACCGCACCCGCCAACCCTTCGGCCTGCTGCACGGCGGCGCGTCCATCGCCCTCGCCGAGACGGTGGCGTCGTTCGGTGCCGCGGTGTTCATCGACCGCGAGCGCTATTCCGCGGTGGGGCAGGAGATCAACGGGAACCATCTGCGCCCGAAGACGGATGGCGTGGTGCGTGCCATCGGCGTGCCGGTGCACGTCGGACGCTCGACACAGGTGTGGTCGATCGAGATCCGCGACGAGCAGGAGCGGCTCGTGTGCGTCTCGAGGTGCACGATGGCAATCGTGGAGCGGCGCTGACGTTCGTTATCTTCCCCGCATGAACGTCACCGATGCTATCCAGCAGCGCCGCTCCATCAAGCGCTTCAAAGATCGTCCCGTCACGCGCAGCGAGATCGAGCAGCTGCTCGCTGCCGCTACCCTCGCGCCGAATCACCGCCTCACCCAGCCATGGCGCTTTCACGTGCTCGGCCCCGAGGCGCGATACGCCTACGGCGCGGCGCTGGGTGAGCGGAAGGCGAAGAAGGCCGCGACCCCGGAGGCCGGCCGCGCACTGTGTGAGACGGTGGCGAGCGAGCATCGCGCCCTGCCGGCGATGATCGTCATCGCCGTGGTGAAGAACGACAATCCCGAGATCGCCGAGGAGGACTACGCGGCGGCGATGATGGCGGTGGAGAACCTCGCGCTCACGGCAGTGAGCCTTGGCCTCGGCACCCACCTCAAGACCGGCGCCGTGATGGCGGATCCGGCCGCGCGCGCAGCAGCGGGAGTGGGCGACGACGAGCGCATCGTCGCCGTGGTCAACGTGGGTGAGCCAAACGAGGTTCCGCCGCCGAAGCAGCGAAACCCCGTGGAAAGCTGTACGAGCTGGCT
>CAMLIU010000054.1 GCA_946479995.1 uncultured Gemmatimonadota bacterium
TATCAGGCGTCGCAGAACTTCACGATCAAGGATCGCTACATCATCGACGCGCAGGTACGTCGGGACGGGTCGTCGCTGTTCGGCCCCGACGCGCGCTGGGCGAACTTCTACCGCGTCGCCGGTGCGTACCGGATAAGCGAGGACTTCCACATCCCCGGTGTGCAGGAGCTCAAGCTGCGCGCAGCGCGCGGCACGGCGGGTCTGCGTCCCAGCTTCGCTGACCAGTACGAGACCTACAGCCTGAACGCGGGGAACGCGACCAAGTACCAGCTCGGCAACAAGAACCTGAAGCCCGCCATCCAGACCGAGAACGAGTACGGCATCAACACGGCGTTCCTCGATCGCTTCGACCTCGAGGTCGTGCACGCCGACCGCGTGACGCGCGGCGCGTTCCTGCGCGTGCCGCTCTCGCTCGCGCAGTCCGGCGGGTTCCAGAACCAGATCCAGAACGCCGCTGACGTCGGCTCGAAGACCACCGAGCTCTCGCTGCAGGTGCGGGCGATCGATCGTCCCAATTTCAGCTACTCGTTCGGCCTGACGGGCGACCATACGACGCAGAAGATCCTGCGTCTCGGGCGCGCGCCGTACCGCGTGAATGCCGGCGGACAGGGCCAGGACGTCTTCTATTACAAGGAAGGCGAGAACCTAGGCATCATCTACGGCGCGAAGTGGGTGCGCAGCTTCGAGGAGCTGCAGCAGAACCCGAAGTACGCGACCGCCGTGGCGAGCGACTACGTGGTGAACCCCCTCGGCTTCCTCGTGCCCGTGGCGACGCGCGGCACCCCGAACGAGCAGCCGATCAAGTTCGTCGACGCGAATGGCAACACGCAGTTCAAGATCGGCGACGTGAACCCCGACTTCTCCTTCGGCTTCTCGAACAACGTCAACTACCGCGGGTTCGGCCTGTACGCGCTGTTCGACGGCCAGAAGGGCGGACAGATCTACAACTTCACGAAGCAGTGGATGTTCCAGGACTTCCGTCACGGCGACGAGGACCAGTCGGGCAAGCCGGCCGCGGACAGGATTGCCCTGCCGTTCTTCGCCGGTGGCCTCTACAACGGCCTCGTGGCGAGCGACTACTTCGTGGAGAGCGGCTCGTACGTGAAGCTGCGCGAGCTCTCGCTGAGCTACGACCTCGGCGCGCGCGCACTCGGACGGGTCGGGCTGTCGCGCTACGCGAACAACGTCAAGCTGGCCCTCATTGGTCGCAACCTGTACACGTGGACCAAGTACACGGGCTTCGACCCGGACGTCACGGCCGGTAACGACTTCAACTTCCGCATCGACGGCTTCCGTTATCCGCCGTTCCGCACGGTGACCGGTCAGATCACCGTGGGCTTCTGAACTCCAACGACTCCGGAGCATCATACATGAAGAGCATCAGACAGCTCGGGGCCGTCCTCGGATCGGCGACCATCCTGCTGGGCGCGGGATGCAGGCCGAGCCTCGACGTGACCAACCCGAATGAGCCCGACATTCCGCGCGCGCTCGCGTCGCCGGAAGACGTGAAGAACCTCGCCGTCTCGTCGCTGCGCAGCTGGTACATTGGCGCGACGGACTACGAACCGTGGCTCATGTTCCAGGTGACGGCCGATGCGTCGACCGCCAACTACGGCAACTTCGGCATGCGGTTCAACAACCTCGAGCCGCGCATTCCCTACGAGAACAATTCGGCGGGCGGCGACCGCGGCGTGACCGAGTCGCCGTGGAACTCCAGCTACAGCGCGCTCGGCGCGGCGAACGACGCGATCCGCGCCTTCAAGGGCGGACTGACGCTGCCGGAAGGCCAGGCGGAGACCGACAAGTACCGTCGGATCGCGCAGTTCACCCAGGCGGCGACGCTCACGACCCTGGCGCTCGTGTTCGACCAGGCGTTCATCGTCGACGAGACGTCCGACCCGAGCTCGCCGCCGACGCTGCAGCCGTACACCGACGTCTCGGCTGCCGCAGTGGCCAAGTGGGCGGCCCTCGCCGCTGATGCCGCCGGCAAGAACGACACGTACGACCAGAGCTCCGAGTTCCCGATGGCGGATTCCCCGCTGACGTCGGATCGCCTGGCGCGGTGGGCGAACACGATGGCTGCCCTCACCCTGGCCTATACGCCGCGCAACGCGGCGGAGGCAGCCAAGGTCGACTGGGCGAAGGTCGCCGCCTTCGCCGACAAGGGCATCGGCACCGGCAGTGCCGGCGCTCCGTTCGACGTCGTGGTCGTCGGTGACTACAACAACTGGTACTCCGGACTGACCGAGCTGGGCGACGGCATCTCGTGGACGCGAGTCGACATGCGGCTCATCCATCGCATGGATCCGAGCCAGCCGTCGAAGTTCAACGGCACGATCCCCCCGAAGGGAAGCTCGGCAGACGCACGCTTCGAGTCCGATTACGGCTACGATGCGGAACTGATCGGCGACCCGGGGCGCGGCATCTACATGCAGAGCCCCTACTACCACGCCCGGTACTATGACTACTCGTCCGATGGCAACGACGAGATCGGACCGGCGCCGTACCTGCTCGCCGCGGAGAGCGATCTCGTTCGCGCCGAAGCACTGATCCGGAGCGGGGGCAGCCTGGCCACCGCGGCGGACCTGATCAACATCACGCGCGTCGGCCGTGGCAACCTGCCTCCCGCCACCGCCGCTGATGGAGCGGCGGCCCTGCTCGCCGACATCGACTACGAGCGCGACGTGGAGCTGTTGAGCACGAACGGATTCACGTTGTTCCAGCGCCGGCACGTGGATGGGCTGCAGCCCGGTACGGTGCATCAGCTCCCGATTCCTGCAAAGGAGCTGGAGACGCTCGGGCTGCCGATCTACACGTTCGGCGGCGTGGGCAAGGAACAGTCGCTCATCCCACTGGGGGGAGCATCGATGAGCCGTTCGTTCTTCCCGCCGAGCGAGGCGATGATCCAGCTGCCGAATGGCACGCTGCAGGCGCTGCACTTCCCCGGCGCAGGACGACGTGCCAAGGCGAGCCGCAGCCTCAGGTAACGTTGCGATGCGAAAGACGAACGGGGCGCGCCATGGCTGGCGCGCCCCGTTCGTCTTGTATTCCCCGTCGATCAGCGCGAGTGCGACACGAACTTGAGGTTGGCACAGGTCACGACGTTGTCGAGCTGCTGGCCACCGTTGTAGACGTTCAGGTGGTAGGTGCTCATCGGCTGCAGCTCGAGCGGCAGGTCAGCCGAGATCTGGCCGCGACCGTTCGTGCCGACGTCGATCAGGGGGAATTGCTCGAAGCCGAGCAGCGGAAGGTCCCCCGAGCCGCAGCGATCGGGAAGCACTGCCCAGCGGAGTTGCGGCCCCACGCCGGGTGGAACCGATACGGTGACCGCGACATGCATGCGGGCGAGGTTGCCAGCGCGAACCTCGTGCATGCTGACGGTACCGAACGCCCGATTCTGGCTCGTGACGACGAGCGCTCCGGAGCGCTGCTGGGTCGGTTGCAGGCTGCCTGCCCAGTGGTCGACGGCCTCGTCGTCGATGACTTCCTGTCGGTGCGCTGTCGCGCATCCGAGCAGCAGTAAGGCAGAAAATCCCGTCCTGCAGAGCGTGCGTAGGGTCATCGGTCGCCACGGAGAAGGTGAATGGGTGCGTCACTATTATCCCCAGCGGCGCTACCTGTCAAACGATCTCTAGGGCCTCGACATGCCAAGGGTGGTCATCCAGGCGGCCAGCCCGGGATATCGCGGGTCCAGCTGGGCCGCACGCGCGGCAGCGCCGCGCGCCGCGGCGAGGTCGTGCGACAGCCCGAAGGCAAGTGAGAGCTGAAACACCGGCGCGGCCAGGGTCGGCTGCGCGGTCGCCGCGCGATCGAGCAGGGCGATGGCGCGAGGGAGGTCACGGCGCCGCAGGGCGACCACTCCGAGCATGTAGTCGGATTCCCAGCTGGGAGCGAGCCGCTGCGAGCGTTCGATGAGCGTGACAGCCTCGGAGTCACGACCAGCCTCCAGCAGGGCGCGAGCGGCGAGCCTGAGGGGCGGCTCCAGCAGCGGGCGGTCGCGGACGAGTCCGAGGTACTCCACCGCCGCGGAGTCGGGATGCTGGCGCGCTTCCTCATCCGCGGCGACGCGGAGCTTGGCGTCGGCCCACGTCATCCCCCCGCGCGACACGACAAAGGCCAGGCTGTCGGTCAGGGAGGACGGGTGGTAGGTGCCGCGATAGTCGAGCGCCATGGGCCGCGGGACGAAAGGCCACCTCGTCGTCACCGTGCGCACCGTATGCACGACGATCAGGCTGTCGAGCGGAGTCAGGAGCGTGCCGGCCTCGTAACGTGACCAGGGCTGCAGCCGAGCGAGATCCGATGCGTGGCCGAGAAAGTGCGCGTCCCGAAGCGCGTCGAAGAACGACTCGGCGATGAGAGCGTACCCGTGCCGGTTCGGGTGCACGTGCTCGAGAAAGAGCTCGTGGCCGGACATGCCGCCAGGCGATGCAGCGGCGAAGCGCTCGGCGACCGGCACGAAATGCACGTGGTGCCGGGTCGCGATTTCCCCGATGACGTCATTCAGCTCGGAGGGTGCGCGAAAGCGGATCACGTCGAGGTCCCGTGCGCGCGTGAACAGACGGCGGGCGGAACTCGAGTCACCCGCCAGGAGCGCCGAGCGAGCGGAGTCGAAGGAGGCGCGGGCCGGCCCGTTGTCCGGGCTGACGAAGGGAGGCTGATCGCGAACGTTCGACGCGATGCTGGCCATGAAGACGGGCACGCCGGCGCGCGTGAACCGGGACAGCGCAACATCCATGTTGTCGCGGAACTGCTCGAGGCCCGCCCTGTACGCAGCTCCGCCCAGCGCGATCTGCTGGTCGCGCGCGACGGATTCCATGAACGTGGCGACAGTGCTGTCCGGCCGCTCCCGTGAAACGCGCATGAGCTTCGTCATGCCCGTGCGCAGGAGGGCGACCGTGCGGAGCCGGAGGGCGCGCAGGTACGCTCGCACGATCACCGGCGAACGCGCGGCGCGGATGGACGAGCCGACGCCGAGCGCGCCGTAGTACTCGTTGTGGCCCGCATAGATGAGAATGGCGTCCGGTCGCTGGGCGATCACCTCGCCGGTAAGGTCAGCGATGGTGTAGCTGTTCGTCGCCGCGATGCCGAGGTTGACGACTTCCACCGAGTCGCCGGGGAGCACGTCGCGGAGCGCGTCCCGCAGCAGTCGCGAAAAGGAGCCATTCGGCGGGTAGGGAAAGCCCGCCGCGGTGGACTCGCCGAGGACGAAGAGCCGGAAGGCGCGCTTCGGCCTGACGGCGGCGAACAGGTCGACGGGAGGGGTGGGGGGAAACTCCTCGGCGGCGAAGTAGCGCCGGCCGACGCGCTGGCCGGGTACGAGATACTGGGCGCCCCCGGCACGGACCGAGTCGAAGGCGGGCATGTCGCCGCCGGACCACAGGACTCGCAGTGCTCCTTCGAGGGCCCCCAGAAAGAGCAGGGGCGCAAGGATGGTGATGGCGAGAAACAGCCGGCGGCGCCGAGGGGACAGCGACTGCTCGCTGTACCGGGCCATCAGAACTGACGCTCCATTCGCGCGCGCCGCTCTTCCCTGGTTCGCGCCGCCGACGTGACCCAGTAGCTGTCCGCGCGCCCGTCACGGGCAAGCGGTGAGGTGCCGAACGTGCGTCGCAGGAGGGCCATCGGAGTCAGAATGACGAAATACACGAGGGCAAGGACAATGGGCGTGACGAAACGCGAGAGCGTGGCCGATAGCGCCAGCCAGCGCCCTGCGACCCGATCCAGGGAGGCGGGTCGCAGGAGAGCCACGCTGAGGAGGGCGAAGCCAACGGCGAGGCAGGCAATGCCCAGCACGACGTGCTGCTTCCTCAGGAACAGCACCGCCGCAACGGCGCCTGCGATGCCGATCTCGAGCCCGAATCGGCGGCCGGGCGCCGCCGGCCTGCTCAATCGAGGGGAAAGGTCTGCTGCCATGTCGAAGCGTCGTCGAGTTCGGCGGTTGGCTGTTCGCTCCGCAGCATCAGGAAGGGGTGGACGACCAGCGCGTCCATCCTCGTCCGCAGGAAGCATCGGTACGCGTCCGCGGGTGTGCACACGATCGGCTCGCCGCGCACGTTGAATGAGGTATTGACCAGCATCGGGCATCCGGTCAGCTCCTCGAACGCCCGAAGCAATGCGTGAAATCGCGGATTCGTCTCCTGGCTGACGGTCTGCACGCGCGCGGTGCCGTCGAGATGCGCCACGGCCGGCAGTCCGGGACGGTGGTCGTCGCGCACGGGTGCGACGAGGAGCATGTACGGGCTCTCGCCGCGGAGCCCGAAGAATTCCTCCGCACGTTCGGCGAGCACGCTGGGCGCGAAGGGGCGGAAGCTCTCGCGGAACTTGATCTTGAGGTTGAGCGTTCGCTGCATCGCAGGGTCGCGGGGGTCGGCGAGGATGCTTCGCGAACCGAGGGCGCGGGGACCGTACTCCATCGGGCCGTCAAACCAGCCGACCACCTGTCCCTCGGCGAGAAGAGCTGCGACGCGCGGAAGGAGGTCGACGTCGTCCATCCGATGCACCCGTGCCCCTGCGGCCATCAGCTCCGCCTCGGCATCGTCTGGGGCGAAGGCGGGCCCGAGAAGGGCACCGTGCATGGCATCGCGTTCCTGCACGGTGCGACGCGGTTCGTCAAACCAGCGGTGCCAGGCGAGCAATGCGGCGCCGAGCGCCCCCCCGGCATCGCCCGCCGCGGGTTGAATCCAGAGCCGACGAAAGGGCCCCTCGCGCTCGAGACGGCCGTTGGCCACCGCATTCAGCGCGACGCCACCCGCCATGCACAGTGCGTCAGCCCCCGTCTCGCGATGCGCGGTGGCGGCCATGCGCAGGACGATCTCCTCGCAGACGACCTGCACGGAGCGCGCGTAGTCCATCTCGCGCGACGTGAGCGGCGACTCGGGGACGCGCGGTGGACCATCGAAGCGCTCCGAGAAGTGCCGGCTCGTCATCGTCAGGCCGCCGACGTAGTCGAAGAAGCTCTGGTCGAGCGTGAACGACCCATCCTCGCGCAGCGCGACGACTTCCTCGAGGATACGGTCCACGTAGCGCGGGCGCCCGTACGGAGCGAGACCCATCAACTTGTACTCGCCCGAGTTGACGCGAAACCCCGCGTGGTAGGTGAAGGCCGAGTACAGCAGCCCGAGGGAGTCCGGATAGTGCAGCTCGTGAAGGAGCGCCAGCTCGGCTCCGTGTCCGGCGCCGATGGCTGCCGTGGCCCATTCACCGACGCCGTCGATGGTGAGGACGGCGGCGTCGTCGAACGGCGAGGGGTAGAACGCGCTGGCTGCATGAGACTCATGATGCTCGGCGTAGAGCAGGTCGCCGGCAAAGCCGCCGAGCTCGCGCCGGATGATGGCGTCGATGTGCACGCGCTCGTCGAGCCAGAGGGGGGCCGCCTTCAGGAACGATCGAAAGCCGCGAGGTGCGAGCGCCAGGTAGCTCTCGAGCAGCCGGTCGAGCTTGAGAAGAGGCTTCTCGTAGAAGGCCACCGCTGCCAGGCCACCGATATCGATCCCGGCACGTTGCAGGCAGAAGCGGACGGCTCGCGCCGGAAAGGAGGCATCGCCCTTGATGCGGCTGAAACGCTCCTCCTGGGCCGCCGCCACGATCACTCCGTCGGCCAGGAGGCAGGCGGCGCTATCGTGGTAAAAAGCGGAGATTCCGAGGACGAACCGCGTCAAAGGGGAGGGTAGGCTACGGCCGGGCTCGATATGGAAGGATGGGAGAAGATAGCGTAGATTGGAGGGCATGGCACTCCTTCGGGACCTCTGGGCCTACATGCGTGAGCGGAAGAAGCTGTGGCTGGCGCCGCTCCTGGCAGTCTTTCTCGTGTTCGGTGGGCTGATTGCGGTAACGGCCGGTTCCGCGCTGGCTCCGTTCATCTACTCTATCTTCTGAGGGTGAGGCGGGGCGCCGCGATGGTGGGCGCCGGCGGCTTGGCCAGGAGGCACCGAATCTGGCCCCCGACTTGCCGAATGGGAGATGAGGTCCCTCCGTCCGGGGGGGTGCCGCAGGCAGTGGACGCGGGAGAGTATTCGGTGCACACTGATGGCGC
>CAMLIU010000055.1 GCA_946479995.1 uncultured Gemmatimonadota bacterium
GCAGGCGGTCGAGGGGACGGTGGCGCCCGATCCCCATGATCAGCAGGGGCGCGTGATCCTCGCGCGCGAGATCGGTAACGAGGCGGGCCGGATCTCCCGCTACGACGCGAGTCTTCCAGCCGGAGCGTGCACCGGCGGCCTCCCGGACCTCGCGTGCCAGCTCGACGCGACGCTGTTCGTGCCGCTCCAGCTCGTACTCCGGCGGCAGCATCGCCGGCGCCTCGGCCGCGAAATACGTCGGCAGGGGTTCGATGGCGGACATGGCCAGCACGTCGTTGTTCGTCAGCGCCGCAAGGTACCGCGCCGCGCGCAGCACCTTGCTGGACTCGCTCCCGCCCACCGCAGCGATGATGGGACCGGTTGCCCCGGGACGCGTCTCGGGCCCTCCACGCGACGTCGGCTCCGGCGTCGCAGTCGTGCTGTTCTGCGTCATGATCTCGGGTGACATGGTCGTGTCCTCGCGGGAAGCGTGATCGATCGTGGGCGATGTCGACACGAACGCCGCTGGCGGTGGAACCCGGCGTGCGCTCCCCTTCAGGGTGGACGCCGCGGCAGGCCCCGCCTATCAGGCGAAGGCGGACAGGGCACCGTACAGCCGACCGCGGCGCACGAGGCACTTTTCAAGCTCGACCGCCAGGAACACCGCCGACGCGGCGCACACGCACATGAGCAGCTCGGGGAGGGTCAGCGCCGATGTCCGGAAGACGACCTGCATCCACGGGACGTAGAGCGTGCACAGCTGCAGGGCGAAGGTGAGGGCGATGGCGGAGAGGAGCGGCCGGTTGCCGCGAAGTCCGCGGGTGAACAGTGAATCGCGCTCCGATCGGATGGCGAGCAGGTGCGCGAGTTGGGACAGGGTGAGCACGGTGAAGGTCATGCTCTGCCAGTGCGCGTCGCCGGCGCCGAACGACCACCCCTGGACCGTCAGAGCGAGCGCCGTCATGAGGAGTCCGACCCAGAGCGCGTGCTGCCACAGGCCGCGCGCGAAGATGCTCTCGTCGGGCGGACGTGGTGGACGCTGCATGACGTCACCCTCCGCCGGCTCGGCGGCGAGCGCGAGGCCCGGCAACCCGTCCGTAACGAGGTTCATCCAGAGGATGTGTACGGGAAGCAGTGGCAGCGGCAGCCCGAGCAGGGGTGCGAGCAGCAGCGTCCAGAGCTCGCCGGAGTTGGTGGCGAGCGTGTAGCGCACGAATCGGCGGACGTTGTCGTAGATGCGCCTCCCTTCACGAACCGCGGCCACGATGGTGGCGAAGTCGTCGTCGAGCAGCACCATGTCCGACGCCTCGCGGGCGACGTCGGTCCCGCTCCGACCCATCGCGATCCCGATGTCGGCGCGCTGGAGCGCCGGGGCATCGTTCACGCCGTCGCCCGTCATGGCGACGTACTCCCGCTCCCGCTGCAGCGCTTCCACGATGCGCAGCTTGTCCGCCGGCGCCACGCGCGCGTAGACGCGGATGTGACGCACGTGCGCCGCGAGCTCGTCGGTGGAGGCGGCAGCGAGCTTGCCGCCGGACATCACGTCGTCATGCTCCGAAGCGATCCCGAGCTCAAGGGCGATGGAGCGCGCCGTGGCAGGGTGATCTCCGGTGATCATCACCACGTGAATGCCGGCCGAGCGGCAGAGGGCCACTGCCTCCCGCGCCCCGGCACGAGGCGCGTCCATGAGCCCCACCAGCCCGAGGAAGGTTTCCCCTGCCTCCACCTGGTCGAGCGACGGCGGCAAGGAGCGATAACGACGCGTCGCGAAGGCCAGCACGCGCAGTCCCGATGCCGCCATCGCCTCGGCATCGGCGAGCACACGCGCCGCCCAAAGTGGCTCGGTACCGTGCGCTCCGAGGCGTGCTTCGCACAGAGGAACGACGCTTTCCGGTGCGCCCTTGGTGTGAACGATGAACCCGTCTCCGTCGCGATGCACCGTGGTCATGCGGGCGCGTTCGGCAGAGAAGGGAAGCTCCGCCACCCGCGGCATGAGCACCTCGATCAACTCCTTCTCGATCCCGGCGCGCGCCGCCTCGTCGTACAGTGCCCTTTCGGTCGGATCGCCAAGCAGCACGCCCTGGGCATCGCGCGTGGCGCCGTTGTTGAGCGCCATCCCCTGCAGCAGGAGGCTGTCCGCCGGAGAGGGCGGGCTCGCGCCCGCGCCACCGTCGCCGGCTCGGACCTCGCGCACGCGCATGCGGCCTTCGGTGAGCGTCCCGGTCTTGTCCGAGGCGATGTACGTGACGGAACCCAGAGTTTCCACCACGGGCAGGCGCCGCACGAGCGCGTGCTCGCGTGCGAGACGCCGCGCCCCAAGGGCGAGAGAGACGGTGACGACTGCGGCGAGCGCCTCGGGGATGGCGGCCACCGCCAGGCTCAGCGCCGTCATGAACATCACCTGCGGATCCTCGCCGCGGAGCAGGCCGGCGACGAATACGATCGCGCACAATGCGAGCACGACCACGGCGAGCTGGCGGCTGAACTGCATCAGCCGCTGCTGCAGCGGTGTCCGCCGCATTTCGTCATGCGCCAGGAGCGTCGCGATGCGTCCCAGTTCGGTGCGCATGCCGGTGGCGACCACCACGCCTTCGCCGCGGCCCTGGCTCACGAGAGTGCCCTTGTACGCCATGTCGAGCCGGTCGCCGAGCGCGTGCACCGACTCGGGGAGCGGAGCTGTCTGCTTGTCCACTGGATGCGACTCGCCAGTGAGTGGCGACTCGTCCACGCGGAGGCCGACCGCATGGACGAGACGCAGGTCGGCGGGAATCACGTTACCTGCCTCGAGCAGCACCACGTCCCCTGGCACGAGCGCGGCGGCTGGCATGCTGCGCTCCACGGAATCGCGGCGCACGCGCGCGGCCGGCGCCGCGAGCGACCGCAGCGCGGCGACCGCGTGCTCGGCGCGCAGCTCCTGCGCGAAGCCGAGCGCAGCGTCCAGCACCACGATCACAAGGATGGCCACCAGGTCCACCACTTCACCCACCAGCGCGGCCAGCACCGCCGCCGCGAGCAGTACCACCACGATCACGTCGGTGAACTGCGAGACGAGCATGCGCAGTGGACTCCGGCGACCAGGCTCCTCGAGGGCGTTCGGCCCGGAATCCTGCAGCCGGCGCAGTGCCTCGACGGCTGTCAGGCCAGTCGCGGCATTCGATCCGAGCATGCGAAGGACGGCGTCGGCGTCCAGCGCATGCCACACCGGCTCGCGGTGCTGCAGCGATGTCACAGCGGGGATCGTCATGCCGGTGAAGGTGGCCCTGGCATCACGCGCGCCTGTCAGGGGATGGCTGACACCGGCGTGCGGACGTGAATCGTAGCCTCGTATCAGCGCAGGCGACGAGAGGAGGAAACCAGATGCGCGAGAGCTTCACGCCACCGCTGGCGGCCATTCCACGTCGCGAAGGAGCGCTGGCACTGACGCTCCGCGCGCTGCTGGTGGCGCGGGCCGCGTGGAACGTGGCCTTCGCCGTCTATCTGCTCGGGGGGCGCGAGGGAACGGTCGCGACGCTGATCGTGGCCTTCGTCCGCTTCGCGTACGTTGACGCGCTGCTCGCCCTCGCCACGGCCGGCGCCTGGCTCGCGTTCTGCCCCCGGCGGCTGCTCTGGCTGTCGCCGTCGATCGACGCCGCGACGCGCGGAGCCCTGGTCGGAATCGTCGCGCTCGGACCGGGACTGGTGGACGTCCCCGTCACCGCCATTCTCTACCTCGGGCTGCTGGCCACCTTCGCCGTCGTGGACGGAGCACTCGACATCGGCGAAGGCTTGAGCCTGGACCACGACCTCGGCCACCGAAGCGGCTGGCGTTCGCTCGCGGTGAGCGGGACGGCTGCCATGGCAACGGGCGTGGTCATGTTCGTTGCCGACCCGGGTCCGGATCCGCTGCGAGTGATGCTCGTCTTCCTGAGCGTGGCCCACGGCGCCGCGGGGCTGTCCAGTGCGCGCCACGTGTCCACGCTCACGAAATGAGGCGTCGATTCGTCCGGCGAGGACTCCTGCTCGCACTCTGGTCGTGCGCGTCGTGCACGCGTGAGGAGGGGCGAGTGCAGGAGAGCACACTCGCGACGGCGCACCCGACTGACGAGCGCGTCGCTCCTTCCGCGGAGCGCCCCATGGCCACGCGGAGCGAAGCGCAGCCGTACCTGGACAGTGCCGCGGTGCTGCTCGCCCGCGGCGACACGAATGCCGCCGTCGTTCTGCTGCAGCGGGCGGCCGCCAGGGTGGAAGCGTCGGCGGGTGAGCCGCGCGGAGCGTCGAGTGACGCACTGGCTTCGATGGGCGACAGCATCGATCGCATCGCCGGCGCGCTGGCGCGGGGAGAGCGGCTTGGCGCGTCGGCTCTTCCCCGCATTTCCGCCATGCTGAATCTGGCCGAGGCCGACCGGCATCTGGCGCTCGCCTCGGTGGCGTGCTCCACCCGGAGCCGGGAGTCCCTCTACGACGAGCTGACGATGGCCGCCGATCACACGGAACGCGCGCTGAGCGACGAAGGCTGCACCCGTTCCGCTCCGACGCGCCGTGCGATCGCAGAGGTGCGCCAGGCCGCCGCACCCCTGGCGACCGACTGCGCCCGGGAGCTGGGTGCCCTGGACGACGCGATCTCCATCCTGCGGCTCGAAATTGCGCGGGTGCGTCGCACCCTGCAGTCTCAGTAATAGCTGTACGTGGACTGCGTCTGTACGTGCTGCCCCGCGTCGGGGCCACTGGTCCAGGCGAGATCGCCCACCTTCGTCAGCGGCCGGTTCCTGTCGTCGTAGGTGTAGGTGTAGTTCACCGAATAGTCGGACGCGCCGCCGGTGAACGTCTCCCGTGCCGGGTTTCCGCGCTGGAGAGTCACGTCAGGAAGCAGGATCAGCGGCTCGCCGAAGTCGGGGCGGAGCAGGGTGAATCCATCCACGTTGAGCTTGTCGTCGTACTGCTCGAAGTGGTCGGTCGTCGTGCTCTGCGCCTGATGACCCGCGATCTCCGGCCGAAGGTCCACGAGATCCTTCAGGTTGCCGGTGGCGTCATACGACAAGGTGAGGGTCCGGTCGACGACGAGATTGCCATCGACTTTCACCTTGCGCTCCGCCTTCACGAGTCGCGCGCCCTCGTACGAGAAGGTCGTAATGGAGACGACCTGGCCCTTGTCGTCCACCTGGTTCACCGTGCCCACCCGTCCGGCGTCGTCGTAGTGGTACAGCAGGGTGTCGCGGCTCCCCACCGTGCTCACGAGCTTCTGGATCCGATCCCCCGTCCAGATCACGTCGTACGCGCGGGCGTCCGACGCAATGCTGGCGCGGCGGACGCGATAGGCCGCGTCGTACTCGAAATGGTAGTACGGCGACGGGAGGTTTGGGATGACGATGTCCTTCACCAGCGCCGCGGGGGGAACGATCGGATCGGGGTCGGTGATGCTCGCGTCGTCGCTGCAGGCGGCGAGGGCGAGCACACAGCCCAGGATCAGGAGGGAAGCGCGGCGCACGGGAGATTAGCCGATGGTGAGGGTACCGGTCGTCGAGTCGAACGTCGTGGGATAGGAACGCAATTTACTCGTGCGCTGTCCTCCCACCCATGTGCCGGTCTCGGTGAATTGCGCGCCGTGGTTGGGGCAGAGGAATCCATTCCCCGTGAAGTTGACGACGCTCCCCTGGTGCGGACAGATGCGGGACAGGGCGAGGTACGTGGACGCATCCGTGCGCACGATGGCAAGCGGACTGCCGGAGATGTTGACCAGCGCCACGCCGCCCACATTGGCCAGGGCGGGATAGTCGCTGACCTTGATGCTGGCGCTGCCGTTCAGGGTCGGGGCGGTGACGCTTCCGCCGGCGCCGCAGGCCGCGAGCGCCGCTGCAGCGGCGAGGATCGCGCTCTGCGCAAGAAAAGTGCGACGCCCGATGCCTTCCGAGGGCACTGCGCCGTCACGCGTGCCACATCCCGGGCACGGGCGGGGTCCGTCCTGCTGCATGTGAATGTCTCCTGCTGAGGTGCGCCGTCTCCCCGGCGTCAGGCCGTCACGAACGCTGCGGCCCACGCCGCGGAATCCTCGTCCTGGCGGAACATCGTGTCTACGTCCACGATCAGCTCGTTGCCGCTCTTCCGGATCGGCAGACGGTCCATGTTGCGGGTGGCACGACCGCTGATGAAGGTGCCGTCCTCCCGGTATCGGGAGTGGTGCTTCGGGCACTGGAACTGATGATCGTCGCCGTCCCAGCGCAGCGCGGTGTTCTGGTGCGGGCAGGAGAGGGAGAAGGCGTAGATCTTCCCGTTCGCTCGCGCGATGATCGCCGAATTGTCGCGATCGATGGACACACCATCGCTCGTGGGAACGGGATAGTGCTTCTCGGATTTCGTGCCGTCGCCGGTCGCGGCGAGCGCGCTGATCGATCGGATGGGCATCGCCGCGGCAGCACTGCTGCCAAGTCCTACGAGACCGAGCGAGGCCATCGCCATCCCCGCCGCACGGAGGAAGGCGCGCCGTTCGATCGCGGCTGGTGCCTGCACGGCATCGTGCAGTGGGCATCCGGTGCAGTCGTCAGCGCCCGTGGAAGGGTCCGGCGTGCTGTGGGTCATGATGACATCATGTCGAAGGTGACACCACGCCGGGCTGCTCTCCCTACCCGGCGTTGGTCAGCATGACGCCGGCGAGCGTGATGGCGAGCCAGAGGAAGAGGCTCGTCATTGCAGTACCCCGCAGCCGATGCCATTGGTCCTCGCGCTGGTCACCTGGCCGGCTGAGCCGTCGCTCGAGCCCGCGCATCACGGCGCCGTTGGCGAGCAGGGCCGCGACGAGCGCCATCTTCACCCAGAACACCCACGACGGCAGGAAGGTGTCGAGGTCGGCCGCCAGCATCAGTAAGCCGCTGACGAAGGACAGGACCAGCGCACCGATGACCACCGCGTGTACCGAGCCCAGCTCGGCGAGGTGGCGTTCGCGTTCACCCGGCTGGTCGTGCGGCACGCGCAGCGACGCGCGGTCCAGAGCGATCGCCAGGCCGCCCCCCACCACGAGCGGTGCGATGTGAAGGAAGGTGACGATCGTCTCCGCAGCGCGTGAGTCGCTGTAGTAGTTCGCCCACGGCGCGACGAAGCTCGCGAGGGCAGCCGGCGTCTCGTAGATCATGACTCGCCGCGCCCCTTAATGGTCGCCCACGAGCATCACCGCGTAGCCGGCGAGCGCGCTGGCCATCGCGGCGTAGGACACGTTCCGATGCCGGTCCCTCGTGTCCTGCGAATCCTCGGCCTCGCCAGCGGAGATGCCGGAGTACGTGAAGCCCGCGTCGGAGGCGAGGAGGAGAATGGAGTGGATCCAGCGCTTCGTTCGACCCGTCTCGTTGCCGCGCGATTCCCACAGGTTCCACACGCCGGTCACGGTGTTGACGGTGAACAGCGCCGCGAGCCCCGCCGCCCCTACCGCGTGCGTACCCTTCGCCCACCCCGGCTTCTCGGCGCCGGTCTTGTCCGCCTGGTAGAGCTGATTGCCCGCGATGGACTGGACGGCGAAGAGGGGAATCATCGTGTACGAGGCGTACCGGTGAATGCGGAGCCGGGTCTCGTACGCGTCACTCACCTCCACGGCGCGCGCGCGACGGCGCACCGTGTCGGGTACCGCCCGCAGGGTCGGCACGAGTCGTTCGTCGATCGATGGCAGGAAGCGAGAGTGGATCGAGTCGCGCGGGGCCGACGATGTGGTGCTATCCGCGCCGATGCTCGCGGTGACGATCGTATCAGCGACGCAGTCAGTGACCGACCGTGGTAGCCCACCGGGTGACGTGATCACCGCGGCCGTGAGGAGGAGCGGGAGAAGCGGCATCGCCGTAATGGCTGGAGGTGATCCTGCTCGGAGGACGGCGCCATTCGTGCGCCGACGGGTGTTTACGCGCCAGTTCCATGCCCCGTGCGCCAATCTGACTCGCCTCGGGTGACGCACCGCACATCACCCTAGTCTCACCGAACCGATACTCGTTGGTGCACCAAGCAGGCTGATCACTGACGACCAGCGTGCCACCC
>CAMLIU010000056.1 GCA_946479995.1 uncultured Gemmatimonadota bacterium
CGAGCCGCTGCGCCATGCATCCGGTCACGCCCATCACGGTGTCGGACTTCATGTGTCGCTTGAGCTCACCCAGCCGTCCGATCACGCGCTGCTCGGCGTGATCGCGGATGGCGCAGGTGTTGATCAGGATGACGTCGGCGCCGTCGGGCACGTCCACCGGCTGGTAGCCGGCGGCCGAGAGCTTCCCGAGCATCAGCTCGGAATCGCTCACGTTCATCTGGCAGCCGTACGTCTCGACGTAGACGGTGGGGCGGGCGGGGGCGGACATGCGTCAAATCTAACAGCTGATGCGGGCGGGGCGGACCGGCAGCTAGTCGGGGTGCTGCCCGGCGGTGAACAGACGGCTAGTCGGGGCGCTGCCCGGCGGCTGCGCCGCCTTGGATTGCTGTCGGGGCGTTCGCCTGCGGCTCACTGTCGGGGCGGCGCGCCCCGACTAGCCGTGTTCTGCCGTGATCGGCGCCGAGCTGGCCGGCGGCTTCTCCGGCAGCCAGAAGTGGAACGCGCTTCCCTGCACGTCGCCGCCACTCTTCACCCAGATCCGCCCGCCGTGCGCCTCGACGACGAGCTTGCAGAAGGCGAGACCGAGGCCCGAGCTCCGCACGCGCGGGATGTGCGGCGTCTTCACCTGCTCGAACTTCCGGAAGATGATGTCGTGATACTCGGCCGGGATGCCGACGCCGTTGTCGGCAACGGTGAAGAGCACGCCGTCGCCTTCGCGCCGCGCGCCAAGGGTCACCGTCACTGCGCGCGCGGAGTGCGTGAGCGCATTCTGCACGAGGTTGCTGAATACGCGCTTGAGCAGGGCGTGGTCGGCTTCGATGACCGGCGCATCCTCGCCGTGATCCAGCACCGCCGTCGCTCCCTCCTGCTGGAACCGGATCTCCCAGTCGCGCTTCACCTCGGTGAGCAGGGCGCCCGGAGCGATCTTCGCCAGCTTGAGCTCGAGCCGGCTCTCCTCGAGTCGCGCCACCTCGAGCAGGTCCTCGATCAGCGCGAGCAGGTCCTCGGCGCGCCCTTCAGCGTCGGCGAGCGCGGAGCGCTGCTCCAGGGTGAGGGCGCCGAAGTCGCCGTCGATCAGCATCTCCATGGCGCCGATGATGGACGTGAGGGGCGACTTCAGGTCGTGCACGATCATCTTCATCAGATCGTCGCGGACCTTCTCCAGCTCCTTCTGCTTCCGGAGGCTCTCCTCGAGCGCGTCGGTCGCCGCCTTGAGCTTGAGCAGCGAGCGCACGCGCGCCCCGAGCACCAGCCGGTTGTGCGGCTTGGTGAGGAAGTCGTCACCGCCGGCCTCGATGGCCTTCACGCGGTCGGTCGTGTCGTTCAGCGCGGTGACGAAGATGACCGGGATGCGGGCCGTGCGCGGATCGCGCTTGATGCGACGGCACACCTCGAACCCGGTCGAACGGTCGTCCACGCCGAGGTCACCGGCCGGCATGGAGACGTCGAGGATGCAGAGGTCCGGATGCTGGTCGAAGCACACCTCGAGCGCCGACGGGCCGTCGGCGGCGGCGATGGCGCGGAAGCCGAGGACGTGCAGCTGGTCGAACAGCAGCTCGACGTTCGCCGGCACGTCGTCGGCGACGAGGATGACCGGCGCGTCAGCGGGAGGAGGAACGAGCTCGTTCATCGCTCAGGGGCGCACGGTGATCCCGACGCTCAGCGTCCACGCCGACTCCGACACGTCCACGCCGCTGGCGTCGCGCAGCGAGCGCACGCCGGCCACGTCGAGCGCTGCCCGCCCGCGGGCGATGAGCGTGCCGGCGCCCAGCGAGAGGCTCCGCTCGCGGACCGGTGTGGTGCCGACGCCGAATGGCAGCGTGCGCCACCGTCCGCCGGCGCGCAGCTGCAGCGACCGGCCGAGCAGGCGCGGCCCGAGCACGTCGGCACCGACGCTGGTATCCCAACCGTCATGCACGGTCAGTGCGGACGAGCCGAGCCCCGCCATGTTGGACCAGGTATCGTGCGCCGTGCGCACGGCAATCGTGCTGCCGCGGATGCCCAGGTACGCCGCGCTGAAGGCGAGGCGGTCCGGCACGCGCGCCTGCGCCTTCGTGCTGTCGCCGCGCTTGAGCGACATCGTGCCGCCGCGCCGGTAGGACGCCGCCAGCACCGCGGCGCGGCCGAGGTAGACCTCGGCGCCCCCCGAAAAGGCATTGCCCACGTAGCTCACCGTGCTCGTGTCCACCAGCCGCGCATAGCGCGCGCTGTCGTCGAACACCTGGGTGCTGCTGAGGCGATTGTCTCCACTGATGGCGTGCGCGCCGAGACCGAGATGCAGCCACTCGGCGGGCTCCCACGCCAGCGCGAGGCGGACGTCCGCGATGGCGCCGTCGCTCGCGAAGGTGTTCGTGCTCCCGATGTCCACGCCACCCACGTTCACGGTGCCGTGCGACGTGGTGCTGAAGCTGCGGTCGAGCAGGTTCGTGGCGCTCAATCCCGCGGCCACCGAGCTGGAGAGCCGCATCGTGCCGAGAATCAGCGGATAGCGCGCGATGGTGGAGGATTCGCTCTGTCCCTTGAGGCTGATCTTGCGGTACTCGGGCTCGGCCTGGAAGTACAGCGCCGTCCCCCCGAGGTTGAGGATCGAGGAAGGATTGCTCACCGACAGGGGATCGATCTCGCCGAGTGCCCCGCCGGTGCCGAGGCTGCGCGTGCTGAGAGTGCCTGTCGGATAGCCGAATCCCTGGGTGCTGAGGGTGCCCTGCGCCTGCGCCAGGCAGGGGAGCGCGGCGAGCACGAGGACGAGGCGAAGTGAGGCGCGTGGCATCATCAGGGAATTCCGAAGCCGCGACGCGGCACGTAGGTGAGGCGGAGCCGCGGGCGGAGATCAGCGTCGGGGGCGTCGGACGAGTAGAAATTCAGCTCGCCGGGCGTCGCCCCTTCCTGCAGCGCACTGAGGACGAGGGCGCGCGTGGCCTTGTCGGCACCCACCGTTCGCCAGGCACGCACGAGGTTCACGATCTCCACCGTGCGCTTCCCGCTCGTGCCGGGCATCAGGCGGAGCGTGTCCACGGCGAAGGTGCCGAACGGCGCGAGGAAGTTCATCTCCGTCGCCACGTCGGTCACCTGCGGCCCGGCGAGCACTGCCGAGGTGAGGACGGTGAGGGTATCGCCCCTCCCGCCCGCGTAGCGCGAGGGAACCTGCGTCAGCTCGAGCGACGCGCGGATCACCTGCACCGAGTCGAGCACGATGGGCGGAATGACGAAGCGAAGGTAGGTGCGCGCGCCGTTGATCCCCCCGACGGCGAGGATCTCCTGGGGCGGCGGTGGGAGCTCGCCCGCCGCGTGAACGGCATAGAGGGCGAATGCGGACGCGGTGACGGCGTCGCCCGGGCTGTTCGAGTGCAGGTTCACCGTGTCGGGCGCCACCGTCGTGTCGGCCGACACGCGGAAGCGCACACGCGGCGCGAACGCGCTTCCCGCGATGCGCAGCGTCGGGAACGACCCGTCCCGGATCTTCAGGCCCACGCGCAGCCGCGCACCGGCACGGATCTTCGCCAGGATTGCTGCGTCGTCCAGCTTCAGCCGCAGGGTGTCACGGAGCTGCGCCGGCTGGAAGGTCGTGGATCCGATCAGGCGGTCGGGCCGGAAGAGGGGGAGGAGCGCGGCACGGTCCCCATCGGCCGCCGTCGTGTCCACGTCGAACGCGTCGATCGTGATCGCCGAGGTGGGCTGCACGAACGACGTGTCGATGACGAAGATCATCGTCGCGCTGTCCACGACACTGATGGAGCTGTCGGCCTGCGGGGCGGGCGGCACGAACCGGTTCGGCAGCGTGTCGAAGCGTGCGACCACGCGCACGTCGGCGGTGTCGCCGCGATTGATGAGCGTCACTTCGCGCGAGGTGCCGAACAGCGGGTAGCCGGTGAGCGTCGTGTCGAAGACCACCGCATCGGCGAGCACGGTGTCACGCAGGGTGGCGCTCTGGTCCGAGCACAGCTCGGGGCAGCCGAGCGAGCTGGTGACCTGCTCGGAACAGGCGCCGAGCGAGAGAAGCAGAGCGATGCCGAGGGCACCGCGAACGATCCGATCAGGCACTTCGAACACTCCGTTCCACGTTCCGGTGCGCCTCATCGGCGCCCCAGCGACGTGGGAGTAAAGGCATGAGGAAGTAATTCCGCCAGCGACCATCGCGACTCCGCGCCGCCGCGCGTGACGCTCACGACCGACAGCTCGGGCGCGAACTCCATGAGGACCTGCCGGCACATCCCGCACGGCGGCGCCGGCGCCTCGGCGTCAGTGGCGATCACCAGCGCGCGGAACGACCGCACGCCGCGCGTCACCGCCGCAGCGACCGCGGCACGCTCGGCGCAGATGCCGGCCGGATACGCCGCGTTCTCCACGTTGCATCCCTCGGTGATGCTGCCGTCCGAGGCGAGCAGCGCCGCGCCGACTCGGAAGCCGGAATAGGGCGCATACGCACGCTCCATGGCGCCCATGGCACGCTCGGCGAGCGTGGTCCAGACGCGGTCGGACGGGAGCAGCGTATCCGCGTGCGGGGTCACTGACCGCGCTCCAGCTGCGGGAGGAAGCTCGAGCCCGCGCCGCGAAAGCCGATGTTCAGCCACTCCGCCACCGTTGCCCCGAGATCCGAAAAGGTGCGACGAGCGCCAAGCGCCACGGCGTGCACGGGGTCGCCCAGCACGAGCAGCGGCACGTTCTCACGCGCGTGATCGCTGGACGCGGTCGTCGGATCGTTTCCGTGGTCGGCGGTGATGAAGAGCAGGTCGTCCTCCCGGAGCGCGGCGCGGATGGCGGGCAGGGCGTCGTCGAACTCACGCAGCGCGCGAGCGAACCCCGCCGCATCGTTGCGGTGGCCGTACAGCGTGTCGAAATCTACCAGGTTGGCAAAGAGCAACCCACCCTGCTCCCCCTGGAGCCACTCCAGTACATCCCGGATCCCCTCGGCGTTCCCCGAGGTGTGACGCGCGCGGATTCCGCGGCCGGCGAAGAGGTCGTCCACCTTTCCAACGCCGGCGCGCGGCACGCCGGCGGCGGCGAGCGCATCGAGGAGCGTTTCGTCGGGCGGGGCAATGCTGAAATCGCGGCGGTTCGCGGTGCGCCGGTATGCTCCGGGCTCCCCCAGGAAGGGCCGCGCGATGACACGCGAGACGTCGTGCGGGGCGACGAGCAGCCGCCGCGCGGCCTCGCACGCGGAGTACAGCTCGTCCAGCGGGACCGTCTGCTCGTGGGCGGCGACCTGGAAGACGGAGTCGGCCGACGTGTAGACGATCCACTTGCCGGTGCGCTGGTGCTCCTCGCCCAGGCGATCGATGATCTCCGTACCGCTCGCCGCCACGTTGCCGATCACGCCGCGACCCGTCGCGCTGGAGAACGCGTCGATCACCTCGCGCGGGAAGCCGTCGGGATACGTGGGAAAGGGACGCTTCAGGTGCAGGCCGGCGATCTCCCAGTGTCCCGTCGTGCTGTCCTTCCCTGCGGAGGCGGGCTGCATGAGTCCCCACGCCGCGGTGGGCTCGGCGGCGGCCGGAACGTGCTCGAGCGGACGAATATTGCCGAGCCCCGCGCGCTGGAGGTTGGGGAGCGCGATGTCCCTCACCGCCGCGCAGACGTGTCCGAGTGTGTCGCTCCCGGCATCACCATACGTAGCGGCATCGGGCGCTTCGCCGATGCCCACCCCGTCGAGCACGAGGATCACGGCGCGCCGTCTCATGCGGCAGCAGCTCCCTGCTCCACGTGCAGGTACCGGCGCGGCAGGCGCTCACGGAGGCCCGTGAGGATCTCGTACGGCGACAGCTCGCTGCGCTGTGCGAGCTCGGCGACGGTGATCACTTCGCCCCCGTCACGCCCGAGCAGGGTCACGACGTCGCCGAGCGCCGCATCGGTGTCCGTGACGTCGAACATCGTCATGTCCATCGTCACGCGGCCAGCCACAGGAACGCGGCGTCCATTCAACAGAGCCTCGCCGCGATTGCTGAGGCTCCGGCGATATCCGTCGGCGTAGCCCACGGGAACGGTGGCGATTCGCCGCTCGCCCCTCGCGCGCCAGGTAGCGCCGTAGCTCACGGGCTCCCCGTCGGGGATGGTCCGCAGCTCCACGATGCGTGCGCGCACCGCCGCGACCGGCTCCGGCACGAGCGGTCCCCCTTCCACGTTGGCCACGCCGTAGAGGAAGACGCCGGGCCGGCAGAGCGACCACGGGCTCGGGGCGCGGCGCTCGACGGCCGCGCCGTTCTCGGCGTGGACGAGCGGCGGCCGTACCGGCAGCTCGGCGAGCGCGGCGGCGAACCGGCGCTCCTGCTCGTCGCGGCTGCCGTCCTCGAGCTCGGAGGAGTGAAAGTGCGTGAACACCCCCGCCGGCGCGGCACGTTCGAGCAGCTCGCGGTGCGCGCCGATGGCGTCCCACCGCATTCCCGCGCGGCCCATCCCCGTGTCGACCTGCAGGTGCCATGGACGGCCGGTTCGCGCCCACGACTCGATCACGGCGGGGTCGCCCAGTGCCGGCGTGAGGTCGGCGCGGCGCAGGGCGTCGATCTCCGTGCGCAGGATGGGAGTGAACACGACGATGGGTCGCGTGATCCCTCCGCGGCGCAACTCGTCGCCCTCGGTCACGGTCGCGACGCCGTACCCCCACGGCTCCAGGACTTCAAGCGCAAGAGCCGCGCGGAGGCCGCCGAGTCCGTAGCCGTCCGCCTTCACCATGGGAAGGAGGGGCACGCCCGCGCGTGCCGCCACGGCAGCCCCGTTTCGGCACAGAGCGCCCAAGTCGATCTCGACCCAGGCGCGTGTCATGGGACGGCGCGGTTTGCTATCATGTGGAGACTGAAGAAGATACGGACGGGAGAGGAGCCATGCAACAAAGGGCCGGGCTGGGAGAGGCGTTGGCGCTGATGAAGGACCTGCGCCGTCGCTGCGAATGGGATGCCGCACAGACCCACGAGTCGCTGCGCCCGTATCTCATCGAGGAAGCGTACGAGGTGGACGACGCCATCAGGGCGGGCGATGACCGCGCGCTGCGTGGCGAGCTCGGTGACCTGCTGCTCCAGGTGCTTTTCCACAGCGTGGTGGCCGAGGAGCGTAATGCCTTCGACTTCAGCGACGTGGTGGAAGGTTTCCTCACCAAGATGAAGTCGCGCCACCCGCACCTCTACGAGGGAGGCGAGCGCCAGAGCTGGGAAGGCATGAAGGCGAAGCAGCGCGACAGCATCGTGGACGGACTCCCGGCCGATCTGCCGTCGCTGCACCGCGCCTTCCGGCTGCAGGACCGCGCGGCCGGCGTCGGCTTCGACTGGCCCGACGCCAGTGGTCCGGCGGAAAAGATCGAGGAAGAGCTGGCCGAGGTGCGGGGAGAACTGGCTGCCGGGGCGCAGGCCGGTGCGCACGGCGTCCCGGACCCGAAGCTCGAGGAGGAGCTCGGCGACCTGCTCTTCTCCGTCGTGAACCTCTGCCGGAAGCTCGGCGTGCATCCCTCGCTCGCCCTCGACAAGGCGAACGTCAAGTTCGCGACCCGCTTCCAGGCGGTGGAGAAGCTGGCGAAGGAACGGGACGTGGACGTGAAGTCCGCGGGCCTTGAATCCCTCGACAAGCTCTGGGACGAGGCGAAGGCACGTGAGACGTGAAACGTGAGACGTGAAGCGTGACTGCGTTTACGCTTCACGCTTCACGCTTCACGCGTCACATCACGGCTTCAGCCTGTGCATCATCCGGGGAAAGGCGATCACTTCCCGGATGTGCGGCGTTCCGCAGATCCAGCCGACGGTGCGCTCGAGGCCGAGACCGAAGCCGGCATGGGTGAAGGTGCCGTACTTCCGGAGGTCGAGGTACCAGTCGTAGGCCTCCATCGGGAGCCCTTCCTCCTTGATGCGCGCGACGAGCTTGTCGTAGTCGTCCTCGCGCTGTGAGCCGCCGATGATCTCACCGTAGCCCTCGGGTGCAAGCAGGTCGTCGCACAGCACCGTCCGCGGATCGTCGGGGTTCTCCTTCATGTAGA
>CAMLIU010000057.1 GCA_946479995.1 uncultured Gemmatimonadota bacterium
AAGAAGTTGCCGAGCGCCGTCTCCACGTTCCGCAGCTTGAGGTTGTGGGTGATGAACCGCCCGCCCTTCACGGCGAACAGGAAGTCGCGCTTCGGCACCTCCTCCACCCATCGCTCGAACACGGCGGGCGACTTGAGGCTGTAGAAGGTGCCGTTCAGCTCGATGCTGTTGAACTTTCGGCTCGCGTACTCCAGCCACCGGCGCGCCGGCAGGCCGTCGGGATAGAACCGGCCGCGCCACGGCTTGTAGTCGTAGCCACTGATGCCAACCCAGGCACGGCCAGGCATCCTGCTCAGCGCCCGCGCGACTGGCTTTCCCTGTAGCTGCGCGGCGGGTTGCCGCAGCGCGGGGCCGGAATCTCCTTGCCGGTCTCCTCGGCGATCGCCAGCACACGCCGCTCGCGCCCCAGCTTCGACGGATCCTCCGACGCCTCGTAGGCGAGCATCGCGATCAGCGTCGCGTTCCGCCTGATGACGTCGAAGCTGATCTTGTCATAGGTGTCGCGGTTGGTATGCCAGGTGTAGTCGTTGTAGTCCCAGTCCGCGGAGTTGAGGAAGAAGCCCGGCGCATCGCGGCAGGCGAAGGCGTCGCTGTCCGTGCTCTCGTTGTGGGCGTAACCCGGAAACTCGAGCGTCACCCCTCGCCACACGTCCTCGGGCATCCGTGACATCCACTTCGCGAAGTGCTCGGGCGCATCCAGGAAGCCGGCCGTGACCACGCGGTCGATGTTGCCGGTACCATTGTCCTGGTTGAGCAGCACCTGCAGCCCCTTCAGCACCTCGGGGTGATCGGCCGCATACGCCGCCGACCCGATGTCACCTTCCTCCTCGCCGCTCCAGTGACCGGCGAGGATGGTCCGCTTCGGCTGCGGATACGCCGCACGCAGGATGCGCATGGCCTCGAGCATGATGATGGTGCCGGTGCCGTTGTCCGTCGCTCCGCTCGCGCCGTCCCACGAATCGAGGTGCGCCGACAGCATCACGTACTCGTCGGGCTTCTCACTCCCGCGCACCTCGGCGATGGTGTTGTAGACGGGTGATTCCTGCGGCGCGAGCCGCGACTCAGCGACCGCGTGCACGACGGGGTGCTGGTTGTTCCGTGCCAGCCGGGCGAGGAGCGAGTAGTCCTCGCAGCTCACGTCGAAGCTGGGAGCGCGCGTGGTGCGCGCCGAGAAGATCTTGTCCACGCCCCAGCCGCGCGACCAGGTGTTCGTGAGCACCCCGGCGACCCCCGCCGCGTCGAGCTGGGAAGCGAGCGCCCGCGCGTTCACGCGCATCGCGGTGAGGCGCTGCCGCCACTCGCGCATCGCGGTGTCGCGCTCGGCCTGCATGGAGGCGAACGTCGCGGCGGTCGCCCACTGCTGCCAGCTCGCATCGGGGCGGCAGGTGGGCTGGGGAAAGGACATGAGGACGAACTTGCCGCGAACCGAACCGAGCCAGCGCGCGAAGCCGGCGCTGTCGAGCGCGGCACCGTACACGGGGAGGTTCACCACCTCGGCGGTGACTCCCCCGGCGGGCGTTGCGGGGCTCCAGGCGAGCTGAGTCGCCTCGAGCGTCCGCATCCGTGGCTGGGTGAGCTCCACACGGCTCTGCCCACGCGCCCAGTCGCGCCAGGTTCCGTACTTCTCGTTCCGCGCGGTGATCCCCCACGATCCGTAGGTCTTCACGAGCCAGTCGTTGGCAGCGCGATTCGCTGGCGACCCGGTGAGTCGTGGCCCGATGGAATCCATCAGCACCTGCGCGAGACGGGCGGCCTGCGAGTTCTGCATCCCTTCCTGGTACATGCGCCGGATGACGGGATCGGTCGTGGGCGCGCCCAGCGTGGGGATCTCCTGCGCGCGCAAGGCAGGCGCGAGGAGGACAGTGGCGGCGAGCGCGGCGATGCGCATACCGGAAAGTGGGTGACGGATCATCGTAACCGGATGGTGATGGTGCGAGCGGCCCGTGGCGGGCCGCGAGGAGCCACCGTAAGTTGCACCGTTCAACGCGGAGCCGCACAGTGCAACGCGAGTCGCCGGCCCACTCCGTTCCTGCAGCACCCACGCCGGAGCTGTTCGCGGCGCTCTACGACGAGCTGCATCGGCTCGCCGAGTCGCACCTGCGCCGCAGCGGCAATGGCCTCGGCCTGAGCACCACGACGCTGCTTCATGAGGCGTACCTGGACCTCGCGTCGCGCCCCGCACTCGGATTCCCCGATCGCAGCCGCTTTCTCGGCTATGCCGCCCGTGCCATGCGGGGCATCGTGATCGACTACGCCCGGCGTTCGCGCGCCCTCAAGCGTGGGGGCGGGGCGTTCGAGATCACCCTCACCAGCGCCGCCGCGGCCGAATTCCCGACGGATGCCTCGGAGCTCAGCCGCCTCTCGGATGCGCTCGATGAGCTCGGGGAACTGGAGCCCTCGCTCGCCGAGCTGGTGGACCTGCACTTCTTCTGCGGCTACACCCTGGTCGAGCTCGCGACGCTGCGCGGGGTGTCGGAGCGAACCGTGCAGCGCGACTTCCGCAAGGCGCGGCTGCTGCTGCAGCACGCCCTGCTCGGCACGCCGCACTCGCCCGCGAAGCAGCAGCCCGACTGAGCCGGCGTCTCACCGTGGCTGCGCCGCGGCGTAGCGTGCCGCATCGAGTGGCCGCCCTTCGGCACGATAGAGATCGACGAGGCTCTGGATCGCGAGACGATGGCTCGCCCGGGACAGTGTGCGCGCTTTCGGGCCGGCGGCGGCGAGCAGCAGGGGCTCGGCCTCGGTGACGCGCCCCTCGTCGAGCAGCACGCGCCCGAGGAAGAGCCGCGCGCGGTTGGCCACCGGGTTCGGATCGGGTCGCTTCGCCACATCGGAGGCGAGTACGGCACGCAGGAGCTGCTCGGCTTCCGTGGTGTGACCGCGCATGGTGCTGCAGAGCGCCACGAAGCTCAGCGCATTGACGTAGTCGATGCTCGCGCGGCCGTTGTACTTCAGAGACAACGCGGCCGTCTCCCGCCAGACGGTGTCGGCTTCCGGCCAGCGTTCGCGCTCGACGAGCAGATAGCCGAGGTCGCGCAGGGTACGGGGGAGCTGCGGGTGCCCCTCCGGATACGAGGTGCGCAGGATCGCCACGGCCTGGCGCAGCAGGGTATCGGCGCTGGCCATGTCGCCCACGTCCAGCTCGAGGCTGCCAAGCGTCGAGAGATCAGCTGCCACGCGATGGTGCGCATTGCCGTAGAGAGCCCGATCGATCTTCAGCACCTCGCGCTGCAGCGTGTCCGCTCGCTCCGTCTGGCGGGTGAACTGCATGATGGTCGCCATGGTGCCGAGCTGCTCGGCGCGCTCGGGAGTGAACAATGGCGGCTGGGCGCGCACCAGCTTCAGCCAGTCGTCGAACAGCGGCCGTGCCTCCTTGTAGCGGCCGGCCATGTGCATCTCGCTCGCGAGCTGGTAGAGCGCGTCGGTGGTGAGCGGGTCCGTATCACCAAACAGATGGCGGCGGATCGTCAGCGCGCGCTGCAGCAACGCGATCGCATCCGCGGTGTGGCTCCCGTCTTCACTGGCCAGCGAGGCGACGTGCATCAGGCTGGTGGCCACGTCGGCGTGGTTCTCCCCCAGCTCGCGGCGGCGGATATCGAGCGCCTCCAAGAGGACCGGTCGCGCGCCCGCGAAGTCCCCCATCTGTAGCCGGATGCGCCCGATGAGGTCGAGCATCTGCGCCTCGGTCGCCGGTTGCGCGGAGAGCTCGTGCGCCCGCCGCACCCCGCGGGCGAGCACCTCGCGCGCGCTCACCGAATCGCCGGCGCTCGCGCCGCTCCCGCCGTTGTCGAACATGCCGAGGGCGAAGTCGGTCACCTGCTCCGCCTTGTGCGCGCTGGCGCGCGCGTCCTCCAGGGCCCTACGCACGCGCGCGCGGTCGTTGAGGACCATCGCGAGCCACGCCGCGGCCACGCTCACGCCGACGATCGCCAGTGCCGCGGCGGTACGATGCCGGCGCACGAGCTTGCGCGCCCGGTACGCGATGGAATCCGGCCCGGCGCTCACCGGCTCGTGGCGCAGCCAGCGCTGCAGGTCGTCGGCGAAGGCGGCCACGGTCTGGTAGCGCTCGGGCGGGCTCTGCTTGAGCGCCCGCCGCAGCACGAGGTCGAGGTCGCCCAGCCCCACCGGCTTCGGCGTCGCGTCGCCGAGCAGCGCCTCCAGCGCCTGCGCCGGCGAGCGGCAGCCCTCCGCCGTGGGATGGCGTCCGGCGAGCAGCACGTAAAGCATGACCCCGAGCGCGTAGACGTCGGTTGCCGTGGTGATGGCATCGCCGCGCACCTGCTCCGGGGCGGCGAACTCGGGGGTGAGGGCACGCGCGTCTTCCATCGTCGTGGTGCGTGGCACACCGGCATCCGCGTCGAGCAGCTTGGCAATGCCGAAGTCGAGCAGCTTCACCGCGCCATCGCGTCGGACGAGGATGTTCGACGGCTTGAGGTCGCGGTGGACAATGAGGCTGGCGTGTGCATGCCCCACCGCCTCGAGCACGCGGAGGAAGAGCCGCACGCACGCGACCGGGCCGAGGCCGTGCGCACGGACATAGTCATCGATGCGCTGGCCATCCACGTACTCGAGCACCAGGTACGGCTGTCCGGTGACGCTCACGCCGGCATCGAGCAGCCGCGCGATACCCGGGTGCTCGAGGCGGGCGAGCAGCGATCCCTCGCGGCGGAAACGCTCCTGCCCCGCCCCGGTGAGCAGCGCGAGGTTGAGGAGCTTCACCGCGGCGCGTCCCTCGAAGCGGCCATCGGTGCGCCGCGCGAGCCACACCGAGCCCATGCCGCCGTGGCCGAGGGGCCGCTCGAGGGTGTACGCGCCAACCACCATCCCGGCGAGGGACATCTCCACCGGCACGGAGAGGAATCCGCGCCGCTCCGCCGCGTCGTCGTCAGCGAGGAGCGACGACAGCTCCGCGGCGATGTCCGGTGCAGTGGTGCCCAGCGCATCGAGCCAGCTCGCGCGCTGCGTGGGCGACAGGTCGAGTGCCCGATCGAGCAGCGGCTCGAGCAGGCGCCAGCGGTCGCGGTCCGGCACGGCCATGCGACGTTCTCCGCCAGGGGCCCATTCAGCTTACGCGCGCCGGCGCGGCGCGCAATGGCAGGCGCGCCGCGCGGCCGCGTCCGTCACTTCCGCGACGGCAGCACCGGGAGCCCGCTCGGCACCCGCTGCGGGATCATGCGGGTGAGGTCGCGCGCCGCCGGGTCGGTGAGGGCGCTCATGTACGCCATGAGCTTGTCCACCACGTCCGGCGTGAGCACCACACCCTCGAGGAGGGGATCGCGCTGCTCGATGATACCCCTGGCGGTCTGCTGCAGAGTCCCCTGGAGCAACGGCTCCAGCGTCGACGTGCTGAAGTCGGAGAGCTTCGTGTCCGAATCGCTGTAGTGGTCGATGAACGCGCGCAGGCTGGTGAACGCTCCGTCGTGACCGTACGGCCCGGTGAGCTCCACGTTGCGCAGCGGGGTGGTGCGGAAGCGATAGCGGTCGGCGGGGTTCCCCGTCACGCGCATGCGCCCGAAGTCATCGTGCGGTGACGCGGCGTCTCCCTCGCCCGGCCCGATCTGCGCGACCGCGACATCGTGGAACTCCTGGTCGCTGAGCAGGGCGCCGGAGTGACAGGTGGAGCACTTGAGGGCGAGGAAGGTGCTCGCGCCTTCCATCTGGGCCGCGGTGAGCGCGTGATCGTTGCCGCGGAGGAAGCGATCCCAGGGTGTGTCCGCGGAGTAGCCGGCCGACACCAAGAAGCCGCCGATGGCGTTCGACGCGTCGGCGAATGTCAGCTCGTCGAATGCGCGATCGGGATAGGCCTGACGGAAGAGGCGGCGATACTCGGGAATCTCGCCGAGGCGCTTCATGAGACCGCGCCAGATGGCGGGGTTGTCGTCGTCGGGAATGTCGGCCAGCTCGTTTCCGCTCAGCCCCCGCATCTCGGCACGGCTGGTGACGGGAAACATGCCGATGGCGGAGATGGCGCCGTACTCGAACGAGCGCTGCATCTCCGGCGTGACCTGGTTCCCCGCCGGCGTGTTGACGTGGCCCGGCCCGGTGAGCTCGACGCGCCCATCCCAGAACAGGCGACGCATCGTGGCCAGGTTGAAGAAGGGAGGCGCATTGCGCGCGATGAACGTTCCCTGCGGATGCGTGCGCGCGGGCCCGAAGCCTTCCCCGCCCTCGCCGATGGAAAGTGACTTCGCGTCACCGAGGGCGAAGGCGGGCAGGTGGCAGGTGGTGCATGCCACGTTGCGGTTTCCGCCGAGGATCGGGTCGAAGGCGAGCGCCTGGCCGAGCCTGACGAGCTCGGGACGGACGAAGGGTCTGGGAGGGACCGGGGCGAAGCCGCGCGAAAGCGCGAGCTCGCGCAGCTGCGCGGCCGTGACGGGCGGAGTGGCCTGCTGATCGCGCGCCGCGCTGGCTACCGGTGCGAGTGGTGACGGCGCATCGGGATGGTCAGTGCAAGCGGTGACGGCCAGCGCGCACATGACGAGCGTGCACGCCAGGGTGGACTTCCGATCCATGACGGTCTCTCCTGCCCGAGGGCACTGCTCGCGGGGATACGAGCAGTGGCGCGTGACGCGCGCGCAGTGAGTAGATCGGAATCAGGAGGGGAAAGGCGACAGCCAGGGGGTGGGAAGGTCAGAAGGTGGGAAGGTGGGAGGCCGTTTCCGACCTTCCCACCTTCCCACCTTCCTCCCTCAGGGCGCCGTCGCTGGCGTCGTGCTCTCCATGTAGCCGAGTCCCGTCGGCTCCGGGGTCACGGGAAGCGGGGCCGGCTCGCGGAGGCGCTCGATCAGGGAGACGGCGACCTTCGCCGCGAGGGAGTCGAGGGCGCCGACGATGGCGCTTCGGGCGCGCGACGGAGCCTGGCGCGCCTGCTCGGCGCCGGAGTCTGCCGCCTCGGCCGCCGCCGACTTGAGCGAGCGGGCCCCCGACTTCAGCGCTTCCGCGCTCTTCTGCGCCGCGGTACGCGAGGCATCGGCCGCCGCACTCGCGGCCTTGCGATCGACTCCGGAGGCGGCCACCGCCACGCCGGCAGCGACCGCCACGCCTAGGGCAGGCCACGGATGGTCGCGGATCAGCTGCACGACGTCGAGGCGATCCTTCACTGCGCCAACGCGCTCCTTGACCTTCTCCACCGGGGCGGTCACCCGCGCTTCGATCTCGGCGGCGGTGTCGGACATGCGGCTGCGGACGGCGGCCAGCTCCTCGCGAGTGGCGGCGATCTGGGACTCAGTGGACATGGATGTCTCCGGGGGTATGTGCGGCGCGCCAGTGAGCGCATTCTCAGGCGTCGATGGGGCAAGGCGAGTGCCGCTGCCGGGAGGGAGTCACAACCCTTTGGTGGCTCCGGTTGTCCTACTGCCCGGTCCGCCATTGCGGCCTGTCCCGGTCTTTCGTAAGGTGGCGCACCCGGCGCGCCAGATTGACGCGCTCTCGACCCGTCTCCGGATACGCCGATGGAGCATCTTCGTCGTCGTTGGCTCCCCATCCTCGCCGCCGCGCTCGTACTCGGTGGCTCCCTCGCCTGGTTCGCGTGGCCGACCACCGCCGCGGGAGCCGGGACCATGCTCACGGCGCCCGTGAAGCAGGGCGACTTCAAGGTCACGGTCATGGCCACCGGTGAGCTGCGCGCGCGGAAGTTCGTGCAGGTCACCGGACCCGCGGCCGCGCAGTCGGTGAACGTCTACCAGACCAAGATTGCCTCGATCGTCCCGGAAGGCACACTGGTCAAGGCGGGCGACGTGATCGCGGAGCTGGATCGACAGCCGGCGGCCTCGAAGCTCGCGGACCTCACCCTGAACGTGCAGAAGGCGCAGGCCGACTACACCACCGCGCAGCTGGACTCCACGCTGAACCTGGCGCAGGCGCGCGAGGACGTACGCACGGCGGAGTTCACGCTCGAGGAGAAGAAGCTCCTCAAGGAGCAGGCGAAGTACGAGGCGCCGACGAT
>CAMLIU010000058.1 GCA_946479995.1 uncultured Gemmatimonadota bacterium
GCGAAGGGATCGCAGCGTGTCGTCGTACGCACCCGCGGTCGTGCCGCCCACTCGGCATATCCGGACCTCGGCGTGTCGGCCATCGAGCCGATGCTGGCGCTGCTCCCGACCGTGCATTCGCTACCGCTGCCCACCGATCCGGTGCTCGGGAAGACGACGGTGAACATCGGCACCATCCGTGGCGGGACGGAGGCCAACATCATTCCCGCGCTGTGCGAGTCCGAGCTCATGTTCCGGCTCGTCGGCGACGTGACTCCGCTCCGCGAGGCGATCACTCGCTGGGCCGACGGAAAGGCGGAGCTCGAGTGGGGATCGCACATCCCGGCGCAGCACTTCCACGTGATCGACGGATTCGAGACCGCGCCCGTGGCGTACACGACGGACATCCCGCTGCTCAGCCGCTGGGGAACGCCGCTGCTCTTCGGGCCAGGCTCCATCCACGTGGCCCACACGCTGGAGGAGTACGTGGACGTGGACGAGCTCCGCGCGGCGGTGGAATCCTACGAGCGCATCGCGCGCAGCCTGCTGCAGTCATGAGCGCGCGAACCTCGATGGAGCGGATTCCCGTCGCCGTGCTCGGCGCCACGGGCGCGGTCGGGCAGATGTTCATCCGGCTGCTCGCGGACCACCCGTGGTTCCGGCTCGCCGAAGTGGCCGCTTCGGAGCGGTCGGCAGGGCGACGCTATGCCGAGGCGGCCCACTGGATCGGCGCCGACCAGGTTCCCGACTCCGTGCGCGGGATGACCGTGCTGGCGTGCGACCCAGCGGCCGTCACCGCGCCAATCGTATTCTCGGCGCTGGATGCCTCGGTCGCTCGCGAGGTGGAAGCCGCCTTCGCCCGCGCCGGCCGCCTCGTGCTCAGCAACGCGAAGAGCTTCCGGATGGACGACGACGTGCCCCTCGTCATACCGGAAGTGAACGCTGATCACCTCGCGCTTCTCGACGTGCAGCGCCGCACGCGCGGATGGTCCGGTGCCATCGTCACGAACGCGAACTGCTCCTCCATCGTGGCCGTGATGGCGCTGGCGCCGTTGCACCGGGCCTTCGGCATCACGAGGATGTTCGTGAGCACCATGCAGGCGGTGTCGGGAGCGGGCTACCCGGGCGTGGCGTCGCTGGACATCCTCGGCAACGTGATCCCCTTCATCAAGGACGAGGAGGGGAAGATCCAGACCGAGATCCTCAAGATGCTCGGCACCCTGGATGGCGAGCGCGTGGTGCCGGCCCCCACGCGCATCAGTGCGCACGCCAACCGCGTTCCGGTGGAGAACGGCCACACGATCTGCATGTCGCTCGACTTCGAGCGCCCGGTCACTCCGGGAGAGGCGATCGCCGTCATGCGCGAGTGGAGCGGAGACGAGGCGTGCCGCGGCCTTCCCAGCGCGCCCGATCGTCCCCTCGTCGTGACCGACGAGCCGGACCGGCCGCAGCCCCGTCGCGACGTGGACCGCGGAGGCGGCATGACGGTCACCGTGGGGCGCGTGCGCGAGGATCCCCTGTTCTCCATCAAGCTCGTCGCGTCCGGGCACAACACGGTGCGCGGCGCCGCCGGCGCGTCCGTGCTCAACGCCGAGCTGCTCGTGGCCAGCGGGCGGGCGGGCGCCCGGTGATCGTCTGCAAGTTCGGAGGCACCTCCGTCGGCGATGCGGAAGCCATCACCCGCGCTGCGGGCATCATCGCCACTCGGCGCGATCGTGATCCCGTCGTCGTGGTGAGCGCGCTCGGCGGCGCGACCAACGAGCTGCTCCGCATCGCCGAGCAATCCGCCCGCGGGCAGCTCATCGGCGCGCTGCGCGGCGTTGAGGGCCTGCGCGAGCGGCACCTCGAGCAGACGGAGAAGCTCCTCGCCGGCCACGACGAGGCGATCGAGGTGGCCACGGAGCTGTCGGCGATGTTCGACGAGCTGGCATCGCTTGCCGAGGCGCTCAATACGCTCGGCGACCTGACCCCCCGCTCGCTCGACGCCATCGCCTCGCTGGGCGAGCAGCTCTCGTCGGTGCTGGTCGTCGCTGCGTTCCGAAAGCTCGGGCTTCCCGCCGAGCACCTGGACGCGCGCCAGGTCATGATCACCGACGGCGCGCACACGCGCGCCGAGCCGCAGGTGGATGCCATCAGCGAGGCGGCGCAGCGCCTGGTGATGCCGATGGTGCGGGCGGGACGCATTCCGGTCATGGGCGGCTTCATCGGATCGGTGCAGGGCACCGGTGTCACCACCACGCTCGGCCGCGGCGGGTCGGACTACAGCGCGTCGCTCGTCGGCGCGGCGCTGCAGGCGGAAGCGATCGAGATCTGGACCGACGTGGATGGCATGCTCACCGCCGACCCGCGGGTCGTCCCTGCGGCGAGGCTGATCGAGCGTGTCGGCTTCGAGGAGGCGTCCGAGCTCGCGTCGTTCGGCGCCAAGGTGCTGCATCCGAACACGATTGCGCCCGCTGTGATGCGCGGGATTCCCGTGTGGGTGTTGAACTCCCGCCGGCCCGAGGGCACGGGGACGCTGATCACCTTCGACGCGCCGCGGCGCAACGTCACCGCCATCGCCGGCAAGACAGGCGTGACGGTGGTGAAGGTGCGCAGCCCGCGCATGCTCCTCGCCGAGGGGTTCATGCGCGCGCTGTTCGATGTGTTCGCGCGGCACCACACCTCCGTCGACGTCGTGTCCACTTCCGAAGTGAGCGTCTCCGTCACGATCGACGACGCATCGCGACTCGAGGCGCTCGTCGTGGACCTGCGCGCGCTGGGCGACGTGTCCATCGAGCGCAACCGGGGGATCGTCTCCATCGTCGGCAGCTCCCTCAGCGAGGGCGGCGCTGCCATGTCCACCGCACTGTCGGCCATCGGCGGGCTGCGCGTGCACATGCTGTCGCTCAGCGCGAGCGGCATCAACCTCACCATCGTCCTCGACGGCGACCAGGTGGCGCCGGTGATGCAGCGACTGCACGCCGCCTTCTTCGAACCTGAGGGAGCGAGCGCATGACCACGATGCCGATCGCCATCGTCGGCCTCGGCAGGATGGGCCACGCCGTGGAGCAGCTTGCGCCGGAGCGGGATTTCCGCGTGGTGGCGCGGATCGGCCGCGGAGGAGAGGTCACGCCGGCCTCGCTCCACGGTGCCGCGGTGGCGATCGAGTTCACGGAGCCGTCCGCTGCCGTGGCCAACATTCGTGCCTGCCTTGCTGCCGGCTGTCCGGTGGTCACGGGTACCACTGGCTGGTACGCCGACCTCCCCTCGCTGAGGGAAGAGGTGGCAGCACGCCGGGGTGCCCTGCTCGCCGCGCCGAACTTCTCGCTCGGCGTCGCCGTCTTCTCGCGCCTCGTGGAAGAGGCGTCACGACGGTTCTCTGCGCTCCCCGGGTTCGATGCCCACCTCGTGGAGATTCATCATGCTGCCAAGAAGGACGCCCCGTCGGGTACCGCCACGGCGCTTGCGCGCGTGGCAGAGGCGGCAAGTGGGACTCCTTTGCCGATCACCAGCGTGCGTACCGGATCGGTGCCCGGCACGCATGAGGTGATCTTCGACGCCCCGTTCGAGCAGGTGCGACTGGTGCACGAGGCGCGCGACCGTCGCGTGTTCGCCGAAGGCGCGCTCACCGCGGCCCGGTGGATCATCGGGCGCCAGGGCATATTTACCATGGACGACGTGATCGCCTCCTCTCACCCCTCGACCTCCCAGCGATGAGCGATACCAGGCTGACCGGCTGTGGCACCGCCCTCGCGACCCCCTTTACCTCAGGCGGGGCGCTCGACGAGCGCGCCCTTCGCGCCCTGGTGGACTGGCAGATCGATGAGGGGATCGATTTTCTGGTGCCCTGCGGCTCGACGGGGGAGGCGGCGACGCTGAGTGTGAGTGAGCATCGCCGGGTGGTGGAGATCACCGTTGAACAGGCGCGCGGCCGCGTACCGGTCGTAGCGGGGGCGGCGTCCAACGACACGGCGAAGGCGATCGCGCTGTCCAAGGAGATGGAGGCGCTCGGCGCGACGCACCTCCTGCATTCGTCGCCGATGTACAACAAGCCGCCGCAGCGCGGCATCGTCGCCCACTTCCGCGCAATCGCCGACGAGGTGGGCATCCCGATCGTGCTGTACAACGTTCCCGGGCGGACGGCGAGCAACGTGGAGGCCGCCACCACCCTCGAGCTCGCGCGGCACCCGCGCATCACCGCAGTGAAGGAGGCGTCGGGTCTCCTCCCGCAGATCTCCGACATCATCGTCGGCCGGCCGGAGGGATTCACTGTGCTGTCGGGTGACGACGAGCTCACCCTGCCGATCCTCGCGCTCGGCGGCGATGGACTCGTGTCCGTGATCTCCAACGTCGCCCCGCGTCTCACCGCCGAGCTGGTGCGACTGGCCCGGGCGGGGAGGTTCGAGAAGGCGCGCGATATCCATCATCGCCTGCTGCCATGGATGCGTGCGGCGTTCATCGAGTCCAACCCGATACCGGTGAAGGCAGCGTTGAACATGATGGGCCGGATGGACAACCGGCTGCGCCTTCCGCTCGTGCCCCTGGCCGAGAACAGGTCTGCCGCGGTGCGCGCGGCCCTCGAGCGTGCGGGAGTGCTGTGAGCAGGCGATCATCCGTCATCGACCAGGAGTTCGCGGCACGTATCCTCGGTTACGCCGAGACCCCCGCGGGCCAACCGGTACATCCTGATGCCGAGCAGGTCGTGGAAACGCTGCTCGACGCACTGGAACGAGGCGAGGTCCGCGCCGCGGAGCGTGACGCCGAAGGCCGCTGGCATGCCGTCGCCTGGGTAAAGCGGGGAATCCTGCTCGGCTTCCGCGTGGGGCGCATTGTCGAGATGTCCATCGGCGGCCATCATGGCGAGCCGCGCTTCGCCTTCTTCGACAAGCACACATTTCCGCCGCAGCCACTCGGTCTCCAGAGCGGGGCGCGCATCGTTCCCGGAGGGACCGCGGTGCGGCGGGGCGCGCACCTCGCGCCTGGTGTGGTCTGCATGCCGCCCAGCTACGTGAACGTCGGCGCCTGGGTGGGATCGGGGACGATGGTCGACTCGCATGCCCTCGTCGGCTCGTGTGCCCAGATCGGGGAGCGCGTGCACCTGAGCGCTGCCGCACAGGTGGGCGGCGTCCTCGAGCCGGTGAACGCCGCGCCGGTAATCGTCGAGGACGACGTCCTCGTCGGCGGAAATTGCGGGGTTTACGAGGGAACCGTGGTGAGGAAGGGGGCCGTACTCGGCGCCGGTGTGGTGCTCACGCGCGGAACACCGGTGTACGACCTCGTACACGAGCGCGTATACCGCGGCACCGCCGAGCAGCCGCTGGAGATTCCCGAGGGGGCCGTCGTGGTACCGGGCGCGCGACGTGTGGCCGCCGGGTGGGGCGCCGAGCAGGGGCTGTCCCTGCAGACGCCCGTGATCGTGAAGTACCGCGACGAGCGCACCGACATCGCCACGGCGCTGGAAGGATGGCTCCGCTGAGCGACTCCGAGCTGCACGTCGCCGGCGAGCTGCGGGTGCCGGGCGACAAGTCCATCTCGCACCGCGCCCTCATTGCCGCGACCCTCGCCGAGGGGCGCTCGCGGGTGCGTGGCATCCTGCCGTCGGCCGACGTTCACTCCACCGCCGGCGTGCTGCGCTCGCTCGGCGCCGACATTCCCGCCCTCGATGCGGCGATGGAGGTGGAGGGGCTGGGGCTGCACGGGCTGCGCGCGCCCAATACCGATCTGGATTGCGGAAACAGCGGCACCTCCGCGCGCCTGCTGGCAGGCGTGGTCGCGGGATCGGGACTGACCGGACGCTTCGTCGGAGATGCGAGCCTCAGCCGGCGCCCGATGCGACGGGTCAAGCTGCCGCTGGAGCAGATGGGCGCCCGCGTCGAGCTCCCCGAGCATGGCGGGCTGCCGATGATCGTGCACGGCGCGAAGCTCCACGACGTGGAACTGCACAGCGAGATCGCGAGCGCCCAGGTGAAGAGCTGCATCCTGCTCGCCGCGCTCACGGCGGGGGTCGAGGCGACGGTGCGCGAGCCCTCGCGCTCGCGCGACCACACCGAGCGCATGCTCGCCGCCATGGGCGCGGAAGTGTGGACGAACGACGAAGCCGTGCTGCTCTTTCCCACGGCGCGCCTCTCGGCCCTCGACCTCGAGGTGCCGGGCGATCCGTCGTCGGCGTCCTTCTTCGCCGCGCTCGCTGCCGTCGCCGGCTCGGGCGAGCTGCTGCTCCGGCACGTGGGCGTGAACGAGACGCGCACGGGATTCTTCGCGGCGCTGCGCGAGATGGGCGCATCGATCACCCTCGAGGATTCGGTGCGCGAAAGCGGTGAATGGGTGGCCGACGTGCACGTATCCGCCGGTGCGACTCTGCGCGGCGTCACCATTGGCGGCGAGGCGATCCCCACGCTCATCGACGAGCTGCCGCTGCTCGCCTGTCTCGCCGCCTACGTGGAGGGCGAGACGCGGGTGACCGGCGCCGCCGAGCTTCGCGTGAAGGAGAGCGACCGGATCGCCGTCGTCGTCTCCAACCTGCGGGCGATCGGCGCCGACGCCGAGGAGCTGCCCGACGGATTCGTCGTGCGCGGCACGGCGCCGAGGCTCTCCGGACCTGTCGCGACGCACGGCGACCACCGCATGGCGATGGCGTTCGGGATCCTCGGTGCGCTTCCCGGGAACGAGATCGTCGTGGACGACCCGGGATGCGTGTCGGTGTCCTACCCCGGGTTCTGGGCCGACCTGGAGCGCGTCGTCTCGTGACGCGCGCCGGCATGGTGATCGCGATCGACGGACCGGCGGCGTCCGGCAAATCCTCCACCGCCCAGTGGGTGGCGGAGGAGCTCGGTTACCGGCACGTGGATTCCGGTTCGCTCTACCGCGCCCTCACCGCCGCGCTGCTGCGGCACGGGACGCCCCCCGAGCGCTGGACGCCGGCGCTGATCCTCGCCCAGGGGAAGCGCATCACGCTGCGTCCCGAACGCACCGCCTTTACTGCGCTCATCGATTCGACCTCGGTGGAGGAGGAGCTGCGGAGCACGCTGGTCACGGCCCACGTGTCGCGGGTGGCGCAGGTGCCCGAGGCGCGGCGCTGGGTGAACGAGCGCGTGCGCGAGGCGGCGCAGTCCCACGACGTGGTGGTGGACGGGCGGGACATCGGCACGGCGGTCTTCCCTGACGCGCCCCTCAAGGTGTTTCTCGTGGCCGACCCGTGGGAGCGGGCTCGGCGGCGGCTGACCCAGCGGCTCGGTCGCCGGCCGACGGACGAGGAGATCGCCGCCGAGACGGACGTGATCGTCCAGCGTGACGCGCGGGATGCCACCCAGACCGTCCAGGCGAAGGACGCGGTGCTGCTGGACACCACCTACCTGACCCAGGCCGAGCAGGTGGAGCGGATCGTGGCGCTGGCGCGCGCCGTAAGTCAGCGAGCGACCGACAGTTAAGGTTGACGCTCCCAAGGTGGCTCCGTATATTTTCAGGTTCGCCTGAAACGCACCACCACCTCTGACTCGACGCGGCGAGACAATCCGCGACTTGGGAGACAATTCTTCACGTATGACTGAGCTCGACACCCCGACCGGCACGGCAATGACCGCGCGCGAAAAGCGCGATGCGCAGCGCGGAGTCCTTCGCCCGCTTGCCAACCTGCGTCCCGAACTCGTAGACGACGAGGGCTACTCGTCCGACGAGCTCGAAGCGATGATGGAGATGTACAACGGCACGATGGCGTCCATCGACGAGGGAGAGATCGTCAAGGCGCACGTGCTGGAGATTCGCGACAACCTCGTCGTGCTCGACATCGGCTTCAAGTCGGAAGGCAGCGTTCCGCTCGAAGAGTTCAAGGACTTCCCCGATCTCAAGATCGGCGACGAGGTCGAGGTGCTGCTCGAGCACCTCGAGGACCAGGAAGGCTCGGTCGTCCTCTCGAAGAAGAAGG
>CAMLIU010000059.1 GCA_946479995.1 uncultured Gemmatimonadota bacterium
GCGCGCTCCTGTCCGGGGCGGAAATCGGGAAAGCCGAATCTCGCGCGCAGCGTGGCGCGCGCTTCGTCGAGCGTTGGACGAGCCTCGGGCGTGGTGTCCGTCATGCGCGCACCCTGCTGCCGAGCCTTCGTCATCGCGTCATCACTCCCCTGCGCGCCGGTACGTCAGACCGCACGGGCGAAGTGGCCGCGGGTGAATGCCTGCTTGAGGGCAGGCCGCACCGGATTGCCGCTCGCGCGCCCCGACGAGGCGAGCTCCTCGAGCATGGCGCGATAGCCCGACACCACCTGCGTGATGGGATCACCCACCACGTTGAACACGAGGTGATAGTTGCGGATGCCGTCCCGCCAGAGCCGGGGAAGGTACTCCCCGCCTTCCACGGGCCGCGAGTGCAGCAGGCGGTTGCGACACGCCGAGTCCGTGGCGACGGCGAAATGGTACCCAGCCGGGTCGGTGAGCTCCACGTTGGTGTGCTTCTGCACGCACAGGTCGCGGCAGGTGGTGGGCGTGCGGTCGAACGCGGCGCTGAGCACGCAGTGCTCGATCGTCATTCCCTCGGGACGCCCGTAGAGGAACACGTCGAATCCCGCACCATCCCACGGCTCGGCCAGCTGCAACATCTCGTCCGTCGTAAGCTCGATGGAGAGCACGATACGACGCGCACCGAGAGAGAACAGCTCGCGTGCCGTGTGGTGGTTGAAGCAGTTGACGGCGTAATCGGCGATCACGTCGCGCCCGGCCCTCCCCAGCTCGGCAACCAGTCCCAGGTGGCCGCTCACCATCGGCAGGCCGAGGTCGAGCCACTTCTGGATCGTGCGCCGCTCCTCGGGGCGCACGATCGTCGGGGTGCGCAGCCGCAGCGTGACACCGCGCGCGCGCAGCTCATCGGCAAGCGCCTTCACGCGCGTCACGGGAGGCGTGGGATGGCGCAGGAATGGATCGAGCACAACCGTGGTGGCCCCTGCGTCGGCTGCTGCCCGCGCGTCGTCGAGCGAGAATACGGAGGCCACGAGGTCGAATGGCGCCGCCGGCTCGGGCTGTTCCCATGCCTGCGCCGACGTCGCGGCCGGAGTCCTGTCCGCCACGTCGCTCCCTGGGATGGCGAGCGCCTCGTCGATCCGTACGCGGCGCTCAGCGAGCACCGCCTCATGCGCCCAGTCGCGACGCTGCAGCAGCTCGTCCACCGCCTGCTGTCGCAGGTGATTGAGCTCGCTGATCGGGAGGAACAACCCCGGCGGCAGCGCATCGACGTCGAGCGCGCCGAGCACGAAGGGCGTCTCTCCCAGTCGACCCAGCTGCTCTCGCAACGTGGCCACATCCAGGGCGCGCCGCGCCGCGGGAGCGAGGTTGATCTCGCTCCGCACCGTGACGGTTTCGTCGTCCGCCTTGAACACGGCCTTGAGCGGGGCGCCGGCGCCCCCGAAGACGCGCACGTCCACCCGCGACTTGCGCTGGCGCACTTCAGCGGGCAGTGCGGCATAGCTGGCGCGGGCGCGCTCGAGCAGCGCCGCCTCCGACGACCGCACGACGCGCCAGCCGGCGCTCACGCCGACGCGTGGAGGAAGGGCGAGCGACTGCGTGACGAGCTCACCGGACGCGCCCAGGGTGCGGACGTCGCCGACAGTGAAGCCGACCGAGGTACCGCCGATCGAGTCGGGCGCCTCGAACCCCACGCCGTCGCCGGTCATGAGCGGAGACGTCACGCGCACGATCAGCTCGCGACCCTGCACGCGCTCCACGACGCCCAGCTCGCGGCCCCGGTTGTCGGGGTGCGAGCGAGTGACGTAGGAGCGGCCGGCGCGGCCGCCGTACATGCCGCCCGTGAAGCCCCGGCTGTAGATCTGCACCAGCGGCTCCATCTCCGCCGGCGCAGGCGCATTGCGGTCGCCCTCGCCGAGGCGGTCGAGCCACGTTCGATAGCCGCTGGTGACGGTCGCCACGTACTCCGGCCGCTTCTTGCGTCCCTCCACCTTGAGGCAGCTGACGCCGGCATCGGCGATCCCGGCCAGGTGCTCTGCAGCGGCGAGGTCCTTCGAGGAGATCAGGAACCCTCGATCGAGCTCGGCACCGCTGGACGCGTCGGTGAGCACGTAGTCCTTGCGGCAGGACTGCGCGCACGAGCCGCGATTCGCGCTCCGCTCGGAGATCATCCCCGACATGTAGCACTGGCCGCTGTACGAGATGCACAGGGCCCCGTGGATGAAGGTCTCCAGCCCGAGCTCGGGGACGGCATGGTGAATGGCGCGGATGTCGTCCAGGGTGTTCTCGCGGGCGAGCACCACGCGCTCGATGCCCAGCTCGTGCATGACCCGGGCTCCTGACTCGTCATGGACGGTCATCTGCGTCGAGCCGTGGATCTCGAATCCCGGGTACACGCGCTGGATGAGCTGCACGAGCCCGATGTCCTGGACGATGGCCGCGTCGACGCCGAGCTCGATGGCCTCGCCGAGGAACATCAGGGCGTCGGCCAGTTCGGCAGGCTTGAGGAGGATGTTGAGGGTGAGGTAGATGCGGCGCCCGCGCTCGTGCGCGAGGCGACAGGCCTCACCGACCTCGGCGAGGGTGAGCTGCGCGCCTTCATCTCGTGCGTTGAAGCGCTCGGCGCCCAGGTAGACCGCGTCCGCCCCGTTGGCGAGGGCCGCCCGGACGGCATCGAGGGAACCGGCGGGGGAGAGGAGCTCGGGAGTGGCGAGGCGCGTCATAAGCGTTGAAACATAACGCTTTAGGGCGCCTGATTGCAGTCCGGATCGAGCCTTCAGCGAGGGAGATCGCCGTCGCGCAGCCAGCTCTTCGGTACCCAGCGCATCAGCAGCACCACGACGAGGATCGTCATGCCGACGAGGCGGACGGTCGGATCATCGGTACGGTAGCCATAGCCCCACACCGCGACGCCGATGGCGCCGAGGATGATCCGCAGCATCAGGAGCTGGCGCAGGTCGAAGCGCTTCATGCCGATGGTGCGGCGGGGAGCTTCAGCTGGTTCGCCACGCCCTCGGGAACGTCCAGCACCATGCGGAGCATGGCGGTGGAGAACACCTTTCCCTGCGCGTCGGTCTTGAGCGACAGGGTTCCTCCCCCGCCGAGCGCGCCGTGAAGGAGGAAGTTGAGGGCGTTGAGATTCGGAAGCTCGTAGCGCTGCACCTCGCCGGTGATCACGCCCCGGAAGTGCTGGCGTACCCGGTCGAGCGTGAGCTGGTCGCGCAGGAGCGGATACCACTCCGGGTTCAGGGCGATCACGCCGACGTTGGCGGTGTCGCCCTTGTCGCCGGAGCGGGCGTGGGCGATGTCCACGAGGCGGACCTTCATGTCAGCACCTCAACCTTCGTGGTGACGGCGGTCTTGTCCACCAGCGCGGGCCAGTAGGCGACGATCTCCTCGACCTTGGGGCGGCCGCCGGCGAAACCGGTCACGCTGGGCGGACCATTGAGCACCAGCGGGGCGAGCTCGCGCGTGAACCGCTCGACCGCCTTGCGGTCGGGCGAGCGCACGCCGACGCGAAGCTGCACCTCCGGGGCTTCACCGCGCATTTCGGCGAGCGGACCATGGGTCGCGGAGACGCCGACGAACTCGGTGAGCAGCTCGTCGAACCGGAGCCCCATGTTGTCGAGGCGCTCGCGCAGCACCTGGTCGGCGAGCCTTGCCTTGTCGAGTGCGTCGGGCCAGGCGTAGACGAGGGTACCCACCGCCTTGAAGCCGGAGCGGTAGGCGATGGAGACCTTGAGCTTGTCAGTGGCGGGGCGCCCCTCGATGCCGAAGACGCGCACCCGGTTCTCGCCGACCTGTTCGAGGTGGATGCTCGTGAAGTCGGCCACCACGTCCGGCGTGATGTACGCGTGCGGATCGCCCATCTCGTACACGAGCTGCTCGGTGATGGAGGGGACGTTGATCCGCCCACCGGTGCCAGGGTGCTTCGTGATCACGAAGGTGCCGTCCGCGCGCCCCTCGACGATGGGGTAGCCCACGTTGGCGAGGTCCGGGATGGTGCGCCAGTCGTAGAGGCAGTTGCCGCCAGAGCACTGGGCTCCGCACTCGATGATGTGGCCGGCGATGATGCCGGCGGCGAGCTTGTTCCAGTCGTCGGCGGCCCAGCCGAACTCGTGGCGCAGCGGCGCCATGGTGAGCGCGGTGTCGGTGGAGCGGCCGGTGATCACGACGTTCGCGCCACGCCGCAGTGCCTCGACGATGGGCACGGACCCGATGTACGCGTTGGCTGAGAGCACGCGATCGCGCACCGTGCTGAGCGGCTCGCCCGTTTCCATGTTCGCCAGCGACTGACCACTGGCAATCAGGTCGTCGAGGCGCGGCAGGAGGTCGTCGCCAGTGACGACGCCGATCTTCAGCGCGCCCGGTGCGCCCTTCGCGCGCGCCATCTCCAGCACGGCATTGGCGCAGGACACCGGGTTCACGCCGCCGGCGTTGGCGATGACCTTCACGCCGCGGTCCTTCACCGCGGGAAGCACGCTCTCCATGGCGCCGATGAAGTCCCGCGCGTAGCCCATGACCGGGTCACGTTCCTTCTGCTTCTGCAGGATGGACATCGTGACTTCGGCCAGGTAATCGAGCATCAGGTAGTCGACCGGCCCGCCTTCCACCTGTCGGCGTGGCGCGTCGAGCCAGTCGCCCCAGAAGCCCTGCCCCGAGGCGACGCGAACGATGCGGTCAGAGTTGGAGCCGGCGGTCATGCGCACCCCTGCGGAAGGACGAACGGGCCCAGGTGCGGCCCGGGATTGTGCAACGCGGCGCGGAAGGCGAAGGCGAGGATGTCGCGGGTCTCCTCGGGATGGATGATTGCGTCGACGTAGCCGCGCGCGGCGGCGTAGCGCGCGTCGAGCTGGTGCTCGTAGTCGGCGCGCATCTCGTCGACGGCGCGTGTGGTCTCGTCGTCCAGCGGCTTCTTCGACGCCTGTGCCTTCGCGAGCGTCGGCCCGTGCACCGCCTGCACCGCGGCCTCGCCCTCCATCACCGCCATGCGGCCGGTGGGCCAGGAGAAGATGAAGTCCGGATCGAAACCCTGCCCCGCCATGGCGTAGTAGCCGGCACCGGAGGCGTGGTTCACCGTCAGCACGACCTTGGGCACTTTCGCCGTTGCCATCGCCTCGACGAACCGCGCGCCGGAGCGGATGACTCCCTCGTGCTCCGACTCGGGCCCGACCATGAACCCCGACACGTCCTGCACGAACAGGAGGGGGATCCGCTGCCGGTCGCAACGGTCGATGAAGAAGGCCACCTTCTCCGCGCTTTCCGCGTAGACGATGCCGCCGAAGCGCGGCTTCTCTCCGGGCCGCCCCTTGATCAGTCCCCGCTGGTTCGCGATCACACCGACGGGAATCCCGTCGATGCGCGCATCGCCGCAGATCATCTCGCGAGCGAGGTTCGCCTGGAACTCGTCGAGCTTCCCGTCGTCCACGATCGCGCGGAGGACCTCGTGCATGTCGTAGGACATGCGGTGGTCGTTGGGGAGGAGGTCGTAGAGCCTGTCGGACGGTCGGACCCGCTCGCCGGCGCGTGGCGCCGGCCGCTCGTCGGACCCGCTCGCCGCCCTCGGCGGCCGCTCGTCGAACGGTCCCCGCCGTCCGGCGTCGGATGGCAGGACGGCGATGAGATCACGCAGCTTCGCGAGGCACTCATCGTCGTTCTCCGCCATGTAATGCGCAACGCCGCTGATCTCCGTGTGGGTCGCCGCGCCGCCGAGGGTCTCGCCGTCGATCGTCTGGCCAGTGGCGCCCTTCACGAGGTTGGGCCCACCGAGTCCCATGAACGACGTGCCCTTCACCATCACGATCAGGTCGGAGAGCGCGGGGAGATACGCGCCGCCGGCAATGCACTGCCCCATCACCGCCGCCAGCTGCGGCACGTGGAGGTAGCGGCGCATGATCGAGTTGTAGTAGAAGATGCGACTCGCGCCGTACTGGCCGGGGAACACGCCGCCCTGATACGGGAGATTCACGCCGGCGGAATCCACGAGGTACACTATGGGAATCCGGCAGCGCATGGCGATCTCCTGCGCGCGGAGGATCTTGCGGATGGTCTCCGGCCACCACGAGCCCGCCTTCACCGTGGGGTCATTGGCGACGACGACGACGTCGCGGCCGTGCACGATGCCGACTCCCGTCACCACGCCGGCGGCGGGCGCCTGGCCATCGTACTGGTCGTACGCGACGAGCAGCCCGACCTCGATGAACGGCGCGCCCTCGTCACACAGCTTCGCCACCCGCTCGCGGGCCGACAACTTTCCCTGCGCGTGGAGCTTTGCGACCTTCGCCGCGCCGCCACCCTCGCGGAGGCGTTCCTCGAGCGCGCGAACCTCGGCGCTCAGCTCGCGGAGCCGTGTCGTCACGGCGGGGTCAGGCTTCCTGGCGGGAGCGCTCGGCGAACCAGGCGCGGATGTAGTCCACCAGGTCGCTGGTCGGCGTGCCGGGCCCGAACAGCTTGCCGGTGCCCATCGCCTCCAGCGCTTCCATGTCCTCGCGCGGGATGATGCCGCCGCCGGTGACGAGGATGTCGCCTCGCCCATCCTCGCGCAGGAGCTCGAGGACGCGCGGGAAGAGGGTCATGTGCGCGCCGCTGAGGATGGACAGGCCCACCACGTCCACGTCTTCCTGAACGGCGGCGGTGGCGATCATCTCCGGCGTCTGGTGCAGCCCGGTGTAGATGACCTCCATGCCGGCATCACGCAGCGCGGCAGCGACGACCTTGGCGCCGCGGTCGTGACCATCGAGACCGGGCTTCGCGACGAGAACACGAATGGGACGCATGGAACCAAAGCTAGCGGACGCGTCGCCGACGCGGCAACTGACGCGCGCGCGGCTCCTCGACCTTGTGCGCCACGAGGAGCATCTCCCCCGACTTGCGCGTGAGTGGTCGATCGCGGAAGCCGTCGTATGCCTCGTGCACCACCAGACCGGCGTCGAGACAGAGCTCGGCGAGCCGCGTGGCGGTATACAGGCGGATGCGATGCTCGCGGGCGCCGCTTCCCGCCGGACCTTCCCAGGTGGTCTGGATGGTGAGGATCCCGGACAGCGGGTCGAACGATCGCTCGTGCCCGATCACGGTTCCGTCGGCGCTCTTCCACCAGTCGCGCGTGAGGAAGCGCGACATCACGCCGTCGCGGCTGCCGCCGTGAAAGACGAATACGCCGCCCGGCTTGAGGACCCGCGCGAACTCGGCGATCACCTTCGCGTCGTCGGCTGGATCGGTGAAGAAGCCGAAGCTGGTGAAGAGGTTGACGACGGCGTCGAAGCGTTCCGTCCACCGCGAGGGAAGCGCGCGCATGTCGCCGCGCGTGTAGTGCAGCATCGGCCCCGTGCCGCGTTCCTTCGCGCGATCGAGCAGGTACTTCGAGTAGTCGAGCCCTTCCACCCGGTAGCCGGCCTCGGCGAGCAGGTGGGCGTGCCGTCCCTGGCCGCAGGGGACGTCGAGCACGCGGGCGCCCGCCGGGAGCGCGAGCAGCTCCATGAGGCGGGCGACTTCGTGACGGTCGCGGACGAGGTCGAAGATGGGCTGGTACTCGAGCAGGTAGCCCGCGTCGAAGTACGTGGCCCACCAATCCGACTTCCGTGCCGCCGGACTCAGAAGAACACCGGCTCGCGATAGGCGCCGAACACCGCCTCGAGGGCGTGGCGGATCTCGAACAGCGTGCAGTAGGCGCGCGCGCAGTCGAGGATGTGCGGGAAGACGTTCTCCGTGCCG
>CAMLIU010000060.1 GCA_946479995.1 uncultured Gemmatimonadota bacterium
GTCGTCGTCTCCTCGGAGACGCCGCGGATGTCGGCCGCCACCTTCGTCCACCGGCCGGGATGCTTCTGCTGCTCGGCACGGAGCAGGTCGAGGATGACGCCCCACTCCTCGCTGTCGGTGGCCGCGTTGAACGCGGGCACCTTGCCGGCCGCCTCGTAGTCGGCGCCACGGTGCACGAGGAGCGTCGCGTCGCCGCCGTCATCGAGCAGGAGGTTCGGGCCGGTGCCGTCGGGCCACATCAGCGCCTGCTCGGTGCACCACCAGTACTCCTCGAGCGTCTCGCCCTTCCAGGCGAAGACGGCGATCCCCTTCGGGTTGTCCACCGTGCCGTTCTTCCCGACGGCGACGGCGGCGGCAGCGTGGTCCTGGGTGCTGAAGATGTTGCAGCTGACCCAGCGCACGTCGGCGCCGAGCTCGACGAGGGTCTCGATGAGCACCGCCGTCTGCACGGTCATGTGCAGCGAGCCCATGATCTTCGCGCCGGCGAGGGGCTTCTTCCCCTTGTACTCGTTGCGAAGCGCCATGAGGCCGGGCATCTCCTGCTCGGCGAGACGGATCTCCTTGCGGCCGAATTCGGCGAGGGAGAGATCGGCCACCTTGAAGGCGGGACGATCGAGGGCGGTGTGGGCGCTGGGGCGCTGAGTGGTAGCCATGATCGGAGACGTGAGACGTGGACCCAACTGCTCGTGAAGCGTGAGACGTGAAGCGTGGTGGCGTTGGGCGGTATGAATACGGCGGAGGTACTACGAGTGCGCTGTGCGCTTCACGGCGCGGGCGGTGAAGAGATTGGGGCCTTTCGCGTGAGGATCCGGCGCGAGTGGAACGATGCGCACGTCGTGCAGGCCGGCGCTGGTGAACCAGGCGTCGAGCTGTGAGTCGCTGAAGCCGAGCCACAGGTGGCCCATCGTCGTGCGGTATTCCTCACGCTCGTGGGGCAGCATGTCCACCACGAGCAGCCGTCCACCGGGCCGCAGGATGCGCGCCGACTCGGCGATCACCGCCGCTGGGTCGACGACGAAATGCAGCACGAGCGAGAGCAGGGCGACGTCTGCCGACGCGTCGTCGAGGGGGAGATCCTCGAGCCGGCCGGTGCGCAGCTCCACATTGTCGAGATCGCCGAGCCGCTTGCGTGCCGCGCCGAGCATGGCGCTCGACTCGTCCACGGCGATCACGTGAGCGACATAGGGCGCGAGCGCGGCGCTCGCCTGGCCGGTGCCGCAGCCGAGGTCGGCCACGACCCACGAGGGATCGAGCAGCGCCGCGAGCGGCGCGACATCGGCGCCCGCACCGTAGAGATCGGCGCGCACGCGGTCCCATTGGCCGGCTCGTGAAGAGAAGAACGCCTGCGACGCGGTGCGCCGTTCCTGCACGACGCGTTCGGCACGCGTGAGGTCCTGGCGTGCCGACGGGGTCGCGCTCACCTGGTCGCGGACCAGGTGCCAGAGCTTGCGCGCGTCGCCATCGAGTGCGGTGCCGGGCATGGCGTACCGCCGGCTCGCGCCGTCGGCGCGGGCGGTGACCCATCCTTCGTCGGCCAGCGTCTTGAGGTGCCGGCTCACGGTGCTCTGGGGCAGCTGCAACGCGCTGCACAGCTCGCCGACGGTGAGCTCGTGGCGGTCGAGCAGCAGCAACAGCCGGCCCCGAGTAGGGTCGGCCAGCGCCGAGAGGCGGTCGAAGATGGGGCGGGCGGCAATCATCCGGATATCCGGATGGAAGGATGGGGGAAGCCGGGGGGAAAAGCAAGGGCCGGGAAGGGGCAGGGAAGGGGAGAAGGAGGGAAGGGGAGAAGGAGAGCCGGCAGTTCCCCATCTCCCCTTCCCCCGGTCTCCCCTTCCGCCCCTAGTCGCCCCTCTTCCCCTCCGCCCGCATCCAGGTGGGGCTTTCTATAGTAGGGGCCACGGTGGGGACGGAGCGGACGGTCGGGGCCGGTTGGGCGCTGGCGCACAGCCTCTCGAGCCGCTCGGCGCCGAGCGAGGCCCAGTCCTCGGGCACCTGGGCGAGTCGGCGTCGGTCGGTCCCGTCCTCACGCTCGAATACGAGCCAACCATTGCGGAAGCTGGCCTCCATCAGGTGCGCTCGCGCCGCTGGCGTCTCCACCTGCCATACGCGCCACGGCGTCCCCTGAGAATCAGTGAAATGCACAAGTCCCAACGCAATACCTCCAGATCTCCGGAGGTGCGGCAAGATGCATTCCCGATGTGGATGAGCCGGATCTCCGCCCGGAACGTTCTTCCCCGACGCGGGGCGCGGAGATCTGTCGCCGTACGGTGCGTAGCGGTATTTCATGCGCCATTCCTTCCACCCGATCAACCAATGTCCGATTCGAGCTTCACTCGGCGCGCCTTCCTGGGCACCGCCGCTGCCGCGGCGGCCGCCGCCGCGCTGCCCAGCCGCGCGACCGCCGAGTTATCACGTCGCGCCGCGGGCATCACCGACGTCACGAGACCACCACGCCGCGACGCGAGTGCCGACGTCGATGAACGCTCCATCGCCGACCTGCAGCGCGCCCTGGCGAGTGGAGCGCTCACCTCGGAGGCCCTCGTACAGCAGTGCCTCGAGCGCATCGAGTCGCTCGACGGTCGCGGGCCGGCGCTCCGGGCCGTGATCGAGAACAATCCCGACGCACTCGGCATCGCCGCCGCGCTGGACAGCGAACGGAAGAACGGCCACGTGCGTGGTCCACTGCACGGCATTCCCGTGCTGGTGAAGGACAACATCGACACGGCGGACCGGATGACCACGACCGCCGGCTCGCTCGCCCTCGAGGGCTCGCGGCCGTCGCGCGATGCGCACGTCGTCGAGCGGCTGCGGGCGGCGGGGGCGATCATCCTCGGCAAGACGAACCTGAGCGAGTGGGCGAACTTCCGTTCCACGCACGCATCGAGCGGCTGGTCGGGGCGCGGCGGCCAGGCGCGGAATCCATACGCGCTCGATCGTACGCCATCGGGCTCGAGCTCCGGGTCGGCGGTCGCCGTCGCTGCCGCGTACGCCCCCGTCGCCGTCGGCACGGAGACGGACGGCTCGGTCACCTCCCCGTCGGCCGCGTGCTCGCTCGTCGGGATGAAGCCGACGATCGGGCTCGTGAGCCGGAGCGGCATCATCCCGATCGCGCACTCCCAGGATACGGCGGGACCGATGGCGCGCAGCGTGGCCGATCTGGCGGCGCTGCTCGGCGCGATGATCGGTTCCGACCCGCGTGACCCGGCGACGCGCGCGAGCAAGGTAGCGCCGGACACCGACTACACGAAATTCCTCGATGCCGATGGCCTCAGGGGCGCCCGCATCGGCGTGGCCCGCGCTCGATACACCGGCTACAGCACCCACGCCGACGCCGCGCTCGCCGACGCGATCACGGCGATGAAGGATCGCGGTGCCGTGATCGTGGACCCCGCCGACATCGCCACCGCCGGCCAGTTCGACGACGCGGAGTACGAGGTGCTGCTGTACGAGTTCAAGGCGGATCTCGAGTCGTACCTCCGTGGCCTGCCGGCCGGTGCGCGGGCGCGCACGCTCGACGACCTCATCGCGTTCAACCGCGCGCACGCCGCGCAGGAAATGCCGTACTTCGGGCAGGAGATCTTCGAGCAGGCGGCGAAGAAGGGGCCACTCACCAGCGCCGGCTACCGGAAGGCGCTCGCGAAGTGCCGCGATCTCTCGCGCACGAAGGGACTCGACGCGACCTTCGCGAAGCACCGGCTCGACGCCCTCGTCGCGCCCACCCAGGGACCGCCGGCGCTGATCGACCTCGTGAATGGCGATCCGGGTGGAGGCGGGAGCAGCACCTCACCGTGCGCGGTGGCGGGCTATCCGGCCATCACCGTCCCCATGGGCTACGCCTTCGGGCTCCCGCTTGGTCTCACCTTCATGGGACTCGCGTGGACGGAGCCGAAGCTGGTGCGCTACGCCTACGCCTTCGAGCAGGCGACGAAGGTGCGCCGGCCGCCGCGCTACCTGCCGACGGCCGACCTCACCACCTGAGTCAGCGCCGCAGCACGCGTCCGTCGTGCGCGTTGGTGAACCGGCCATCGCGCACGGCGAACCTTCCGTTCACCAGCACGTCCACCATCCCCTCCGACATCTGGTGCGGGTTCTCGTACGTCGCGCGGTCGTACACCTTTGCGAGGTCGAACACCACGACGTCGGCGAAGGCGCCGGGGCGCAGCACGCCGCGATCCGGAAGGTTGAACACGGTGGCCGGCAGCGACGTCATCGAGCGGATGGCGGCGGGCAGCTCGACGACGTGATCCTCGACGACGTACTTGCGGATCTTGCGCGAGAAGGCGCCGTTGCCGCGCGGGTGCGGCATGCCGCTGCCGAAGGCGATCAGTGCGCCATCGGATGAAGTCATCGTCCACGGCTGCTGCATGAGGCGGTTGATGTCCTCATCGAGCATGTTGAACGACACGATGGAGACACTGCCCTTGTCCAGCAGGGCGAGCGCGGTCTCCACGGGATCGGCATTCCGCGCCGCGGCGATCTGGGCGAGAGTCTTCCCGTCGAGGGTGCGGTCGGGACCGTAGCTCGCCACCTGAATGCGCGCCGCGCCCCCGCGCCGCGCGAGGTTCTCGCGCATCTCGGCCACGATGCGCGCATGCTGCGCCGGATCGGCCACGCGCGCCTTGTAGGCGGCCGTGCCCCCTGCCTGCGCCCAGCGTGGCACGAGCGCCGCGGCGAGCGAGGTGGACGACGCCTCGTACGGGTACTGGTCGGCGAACACTTCCACCCCTTCGGCGCGCGCGCGGTCGATGCGCTGCACGATGGCGGCGGAGAAGCCCCATACGTTGGGGCCGAGTGCCTTGACGTGCGTCACGATGCCGCGGGTGTGTGCCTCGCGCGCGACGGTGATCACTTCCTCCACCGCGGCGAGCAGTCCGACGGTGTAGTCGCTCTCGTCGCGGATGTGGCTCTGGTAGGGCGCGTGGTACTTCGCGGCGATGCGCGACAGGTCGACCAGCTCGTCGGTCTTCGAGAAGCTGCCCGGGGCGTAGAACGGCCCGCTGGAGAAGCCGAAGGCGCCGTCGTCGAACCCCTTCTGCACCAGCGCTTCCATCTTCTTCAGCTCATCGGCGGTGGGAGCGCGGTCGGCCATGCCGAGCACGGCGCCGCGGACGGCACCGTGGCCGATCATCTGGGCAACGTTCACGCCGACCCCATTCTTCTCCAGCGCGGTGCGCTGGGCGGCGAGGTCCACCGGGCCGCCGCCATCGGGGTTCACGAACACGGTGGTGAGCCCCTGGGCGAGAAGCTGCTGCGCACCGCTCATCGCCGCGCGCTCGAGGGTTTCGCCGGCGTGGGAGTGGGTGTCGATGAATCCCGGCGCCACGTACAGGCTGTCGGCGGCGATGACCGTGGTGGCGGTGGCATCACCCAGGTCGCCCATGGCAACGATGCGGTCGCCGCGGATGCCGATGTCGGTGCGCACCCACGGATTGCCACTGCCGTCGAGCACGCGACCGTGGCGAATGAGCACGTCGAACGAGCGCGACGCCTGGGCAACGAGCAGGGGGGCGCCGCCGAGCAGGGCGAGTGCGCTGGCCGCGATGGTACGGACGAGGAAGCGTGCGGACATGCAGGGATGGAGTCGAAGAATGGGGCGGGCGGAGGGGTTCGCCGACGCTACGCGCCCGGACTACTCCCGCGCAACCCCGAACGTTGCCCGGCCGTTCCGAATCACCATGCGGGCGCCCAACATTCACGTTGCTCGAGCGTAACCCTGTTGCGTGTTCCAGCGCATCGTGTTCCGAGTCCTCTATCGTCTCGTACCATCGGCGCATGCCATCACTCTCGTCACGCCGTGCCGCTGCGGCAGTCGCCGTCCTCTTGCTCCCGCTTGGCGCGATGGTCGCACCTGCGACCGCCCAGGCGCGCTCCGGCGACCTCTCGCAGCAGGTGGAGATCCTGCGCACCGCGTACGGCGTTCCACACATCCAGGCGCAGAACCTCCGTGCCGCCGGCTACGGGCTCGGCTGGGTGATGATCGAGGACTACGGTCCGCGCATCGCCATCAACCTGCTGCGCGGCCGCGGCGAGATGGCGCGTTGGTTCGGCCACGACAGCATCGAAGGCGACTTCCTCGCCCAGCGTCAGTACAAGGCGGCGGTCGAGCACTATCCCGACCTGGACCAGGAGACGCGCGACATCTACGTCGGGTTCGCCGCCGCGGCGAACCGCTACATCGAGCTGCACCCGACCGAGTTTCCCGCCGGGTTCAAGCCCAACTACACCGGCTACGACATCGCCGCACGCGACGTGAACATGGCGAGCGCGGCGTCGGCGCGGCGCTTCCTGGCGAAGATGGACCCGAGCACCGTGCGCGGGCGGCGCGGCCAGGCGGCCGCCGCAGCCGATCCGTCGGAGGGTGATCCGGAGAAGGGGATCGACCCGCTGGAGGAAGGCTCGAACGCATGGGCGTTCGCGCCGAGCCGCACGAAGTCGGGGAAGGCGATCCTGCTCCGCAATCCGCACCTCAACTGGAACTCCGGCTACTACGAGGCCCAGGTGACGGTGCCGGGCGTCGTGGACTTCTATGGCGACTTCCGCATGGGCGGTCCCTTCGGCGTGGTCGGAGGCTTCAATCGCTACCTGGGCTGGGCAACGACGAACAACGCGCCCGACCTCGAGGAGATCTACGCGCTGGACGTCGATCCGGCGCAGCCGGACCACTACCTGTTCGAGGGCACGTCCATCCCGCTCGAGCAGGAGCTGGTGACGGTAGCGTTCAGGAATGGCGACGGCGTATCCACCGAGACGCGCGAGTTCTGGCGCACGCCGCTCGGCCCCGTGATCTGGCGCGACAACGGCAAGGTGTACATCGTGCGCGCCGCGGGCGAAGGCGACTGGCGCGGCGGTGAGCAGTTCCTGCGCATGATGCGCGCGAAGTCGCTCGCCGAGTGGCGTGACGTGATGCGGATGCGGGCGCGCGTGACGAGCAGCTTCACCTATGCTGACCGCGCGGGGAACATCTACTACCTGTGGAACGCAGCGGCGCCGGCCTTCCCGAAGCCGACGGGAGGCGACACGGCCGCCGTGCCGGCGCACACGACGGCCGACATCTGGACGCATTACGTGCCGTTCGACTCGCTCCCGCAGGTACTCAATCCGAAGAGCGGCTACGTCCACAACGAGAACAGCTCCCCTTGGTTCACCAACCTCGAGCAGATCATCGACTGGACGAAGTATCCGGCGTACATGCCCGAGCCGTCGTTCAGCCTGCGCAGCCAGATGGCGACGACGCTCATCGACACGAAGCAGAAGCTGAGCCTCGAGGACGTGGTGAGGCTCAAGCATTCCTACCGGATGCTGCTCGCCGATCGGGTGAAGAGCGACCTCGTCGCCGCCGTGCGCGCGTCGAGCCACGCCCCGGTGGTGGACTCGGCGATCGCGATGCTGGCGGCGTGGGACAACACCTCCGCGCCGGAGAGCCGGGGCGGCGTGCTGTTCGAGAGCTGGTGGACACAGTACACCCGCGGCAACGACCCGGACTCGATGTTCGCCCAGCCGTGGATGGCCACCGCGCCGGCTTCCACCCCGCGCGGGCTCAGGGATCCGGCGAAGGCTGCCGAGGCGTTCGCGCGTGCGGTGGACGAGACGGTGAAGCAGTACGGTCGTTACGACATCCCGTGGGGCGACGTGCACCGCGTGCGCATGGGCAGCGTGGACGTGCCGGTGGGCGGCTGCGCCG
>CAMLIU010000061.1 GCA_946479995.1 uncultured Gemmatimonadota bacterium
AACACCGAGAACGCCGGCTACCTGGGCACGAAGCGCGACAAGCTCGGGCACCTGCTCGCCTCCTGATCGAATGGCAGAATTCACTGGAAGTCCCGACGGCGAAGGACGGCGCTTCGCCGTGCTCGTCTCGCGCTTCAACGAGCACATCACGCAGAAGCTCGCCGACGGCGCGATGGACGCGCTCGTGCGCCACGGCTGCGCCGTGGACGACGTGGACGTCGTGTGGGTGCCGGGGGCGTGGGAGCTGCCCTTCGCCGCGCGCCGGCTCGCCGCCACGGAGCGCTACAACGCCCTCGTCGTGCTCGGCGCCGTGATCCGCGGCGACACGCCGCATTTCGACTACGTAGCCGGCGAAGCCTCGCGCGGCCTCGCCGACGCGAGCAGCGAGTACGACGTCCCCATCGGCTTCGGGCTGCTCACCTGCGACACGATGGCGCAGGCCGAGGCGCGCGCTGGCGGTGAGCACGGGAACAAGGGATGGGACGCGGCGGTCGCCGCGCTCGAGATGACGGACCTCTTCGAACGACTCGATGCCGCGGACGAGGGTTGAGACGCGTGCCCGCGCGCGGGCGCTCCAGGCGCTCTACGCGTGGGAGATGCGTGGCGGGGAGGGCAATCTCGAGCAGGTCGCGACGCAGGTGTGGGACGACATGTCCATCACTCCTGATGAGCGCCGCGTCGCCGGGCCGCTCGTGCGCATGGTCGCCCAGCGACAGCGCGACCTCGATGATGAGCTGGCCGACGTCACCACGAACTGGCGACTCGAGCGCCTCGGCGCGGTCGAGCGCTGCGTCCTGCGGCTCGGCGCCGCCGAGCTCTCACTGGGGGAGACGCCGCCGCGCGTCGTCATCCAGGAGTCGGTCACGCTCGCCGAGCGCTTCGGCAGCGCAGCGAGCGCGCGGTTCGTGAACGGTGTCCTCGACGCGCTGGCGCGGCGCATGGGGCGCATGTAGTGCGCCTGCTCCTCGTCAACTGGCAGGACCGTGAGAACCCCCTCGCCGGTGGCGCGGAGATCCACCTGCACGAGATCTTCGGCCGACTGGCGCAGCGCGGGCACGAGGTCACGCTGCTGTGCGGCGGCTGGAAGGGCGCTCCCCCGCGCGCGCGACTCGACGGCATCGACGTGATCCGCGTCGGCACGCGCCACAGCTTCCCTTTCCTCGCCCGCCGCTACTTCCGGCAGCACCTGGCCAACGGGCAGTTCGACCTGCTCGTGGAGGACGTGAACAAGATCCCGCTCGGCACGCCCCGCTGGGGGGGCCCGAAGCCGGTCGCGCTCGTGCCGCACCTGTTCGGCGGCACGGCGTTCCAGGAGCTCTCGCCCCCACTTGCCGCCGCCGTCTGGCTCGCCGAGCGGCCGCTCGGCCGCGTGTATCGTCACGTGCCGTTCGAGGCGATCAGCTCGAGCACGGCCGCCGACCTCGCGGACCGCGGCATTTCCCGCGCGAACGTCGAGGTCATCTACCCCGGCATCGATACCATCCACTATACGCCGCGGCTCGAACTGCGCGCCGGCGTGCCCCTCTTCGCATACCTCGGCCGGCTCAAGCGCTACAAAGGCGTGCACTTCGTGATTCGCGCCTTCGCCGAGATGGGCCATCCATCCGCCACGCTGGAGATCGCCGGCGCTGGCGACTATCGGCCTGCCCTGGAGCGGCTGGCGGTGTCGCTTGACCTCGGTGGGCGCGTGCGGTTTCTTGGGCGGGTCAGCGAGCAGGAGAAGCTGTCCCTGTTGCGGCGGGCGTGGGCGCTGGTGTTCGCGTCGCCGAAGGAAGGGTGGGGGATCACCAACCTCGAGGCGGCGGCGTGCGGCACACCGGTGGTGGCGTCCAACTCGCCGGGCATCCGCGAGTCGGTGCGTGATGGCGACACGGGCTACCTCGTTCCCCACGGGGACGTCCGCGCCATGGGGGCGGCCATGGGCCGCCTCGCCGCGGATCGCGCGCTGGTCGAGCGCCTCGGTGCACAGGCGCGCGGCTTCGCGGAGACTTTCACCTGGGAGCGCGCAGCCGAGGAGACGGAACGTCACCTCGAGCGCGTCCTTGCCACCGGCCGATGAGCTGATGCGCACCTCACCTCCCTGCACCCGATGAGCCCGACGCTGCGAGTCGGTGACCTGTACGAGCAGCTCCGGGACGCGCTCGAGCTCGAGCGAGTGTCCGGCACGGAGGGGCTCGAGCGCATCGTGCCGGGCTCCGACGTGTCGAGCCCCGGGCTCGCCCTCGCCGGCTTCGTGGCGCGCTTCGCCGCCGAGCGGCTTCAGGTCTTCGGCGAGACGGAGGTCACCTACCTGCATTCGCTGGACGCGCGGACGCGCCGCGAGCATCTCGCGCAGTTCTTCGCCTTCCCGGTGCCGTGCGTGTTCGTCACCAAGGGACTCGAGCTCGCCCCGGAGGTCGTGGACGAGGCGCGCAGCGCGGGCGTGGCGGTGCTGCGCTCCTCGCTCAAGACTCACGAGTTCTACACGCGCATCAAGCCCTGGCTCGAGGACTGGTTCGCGCCGCAGACCACGCTGCACGGTTCGCTCGCGGACGTGTCCGGCGTAGGGCTCCTGTTCATCGGGAAGAGCGGCATCGGGAAGTCGGAGTGCGTGCTCGATCTCGTCGAGCGGGGACACCGCCTCGTGGCGGACGACCTCGTCATCGTGCGCAGGAAGGGGAGTGACATCCTCATCGGGCGCGGGCACGAGCTGCAGCGGCACTACATGGAGATCCGCGGCGTTGGCCTCGTGGATATCCCCGCCATCTTCGGCGTGCGCGCCGTGCGGCAGCAGAAGCGGATCGAGGTGGTGGTCCAGCTCGAGGAGTGGCACCAGGACGCACCGGTGGAGCGCACCGGGCTCGACGGCGAGACGACCGACATCCTCGGCGTTTCCCTGCCGCGCATCACGATCCCGCTCAACCCCGGCAAGAACATCACGGTGATCGCCGAGGTGATCGCCATGCACCACCTGCTCAAGTTCAGCGGCATCGATCCCGCCGAACGTTTCAATGCGCGATTGTTGAAGGAGATGCGCAACAAGTCCGAGATCCACCGCTACCTGCGTGAGGATCATGAGTAACGGCGTGAAGCTCGCCATCGTCGCCGGGCACGCCGACTTTGCGGCGGGCCTCACGTCGGCAGTGGAGGCGATTGCGGGCCATGGCGACCGCCTCGTGCCGATCCAGGTGCGCGGCCTCTGCGGCGAGGACATCCAGGCGCTGCTGCGCGCCCGGCTGGAAGAGACTGGCGCACTGGTCATCTTCACCGACCTCCAGGCGGGAAGCTGCACCATGGCGGCGCGGCGTGTGCTGCGTGAGGTGCCCGGCGCCGTGCTCGTTGCCGGTGCCAACCTGCCGATGCTGCTCGACTTCGTCCTGTCCCCGGAGCCGGACCCGGTGGCGGCCGCCATGGCCGCTGCCGAGCGCGGGCGCGCGGCGGTCAGCGTGCACGGTGGGCCGGCGTGACCCTCGTCCTCAACCGCATCGACGACCGGCTGATTCATGGCCAGGTGGTCGTGGGGTGGGGACAGCCACTCGACGTCCACTTCATCGTGCTCGTGGACGACGCGGTGGCGGCCAGTGATTGGGAGCAGGAGCTCTACCGGATGGGCGTTCCCCCGGAGATGGAGGTCCGTTTCCTCTCCGTGGCCGACGCCTCGAAGCACCTCGATCAGTTTCGCACCGAGCCTCGCGCCGGCATTCTCCTCACCGGTGACATCGCCACGATGTGCCGCCTCGTCGCCGAAGCCGGCGTGCGCGAGGTCAACGTCGGCGGGATTCACCACCGCGCCGGCCGCGTGCAGCACCTGCGCTACGTGTTCCTCACTCCCGCGGAGGAGCAGGCGCTGCGCGAGATCGCGGAGCAGGGGGCGGTGGTGACGGCACAGGACGTCCCGGCGGCTCGCGCCATTCCGCTGGACGAGCTGCTCGCCACGCGGGAGGGCGGATGAGGGAGCTCCTCCCGCTCTCACTGCTCGGCGCCGTCGTCGGGCTCGACGTCGTCTGCTTCCCGCAGATGATGTATTCGCGTCCGCTCGTCGCAGCCACACTGGCCGGCGCCTTCGTCGGCGACGCCACGCGTGGCCTCCTCGTGGGGGTCGTGCTGGAGCTGATCGCCATTGCCACGCTCCCCTTCGGCGCGTCGCGCTACCCCGAGTGGGGGTCGGCCGCCGTCGTGGGGGGAGCGATTGCCGCCAACCTTCCGGCGGACCGGGCGGGAGTCGTGACGCTCGCGGTGCTCGCTGCGCTCACGACCGCGTGGGCGGGCGGGTGGACGCTGGTGAAGCTGCGCCAGTGGAATGCTCGCCTCGCGCGCCACCGGCGTCCCGCCCTCGATTCGGGTGCGCGCGGCGCGGTGATCGGCCTCCAGCTCGCCGGGCTCACCGGCGACCTGGTGCGGGCGGGGCTGCTCACCGCCGTCGCCTACGCGGTGTTCTTCCCTCTCGCCTCCCACTTCGTCGACGACTGGGCGTTCAGCGGGCCGCTCTCGCGCAGCGTGGTGATGATGCTCGCCACGGCGGTCGCGGCGAGCGCGGCGTGGGTGATCTTCCACTCGGCCCGTGGCGCGCGCTGGTACTTCGCCGGCGGCGTGATCGCCGGCCTCCTGCTCCTCCTCGCGCGATGACGGCACCCGCCATCAGCGCCGCCGCGCCGGCACCCGCTCCCACTCCCTCGCTGCCGGCGACGACGTGGGTCAGCATCTTCCTGCGCCTGCTCGCCATCCAGGGCGCGTGGAACTACGAGACCCTGCTCGGCAACGGCATCGGCTTCTGCGTCGAGCCGGCACTGCGCCACCTTCCCGGTGGCGTGCACGGCGCCGCATTCAAGCAGGCCATGGCTCGTGAGAGTGCGTACTTCAATGCGCATCCCTATCTCGCGTCGGTGGCGGTGGGCGCGCTCGCCCGCGCCGAGCTGTCCGGCGTGCCGGCCGAGCGCATCGAGCGGTTCCGCACGGCGCTCGCCGGGCCGCTCGGCAGCGTAGGCGACCGGCTGGTGTGGGCGGGCTGGTTGCCCTTCGCATCGCTCATCTCGCTGGCGGCCTTCGGACTCGGTGCGCGCCCGTTGCTCGTCGTTAGTCTCTTCCTGGTGCTGTACAACGCCGGGCACTTCGCGCTGCGCATCTGGGGGCTGCGCGTCGGCTGGACGCGCGGCCTGGCCGTCGCGCCTGCGCTCGGCAATCCGCTGCTGCGTGGCGGGCCGGCGCACCTGGGACGCGCCGCCGCAGCGGCGGCCGGGGTCGCGCTCCCGCTCGCGGCGGCGCGGGTGCTGGAGGGAGGACCGTCGCTCCTCACCATCGTGCTCCTCGGAGCCATGCTGCTCTCCGTCCTGCTGGTGCGCGTGCACGTGCGCGTGGAAGCATACAAGCTCGCGCTGATCCTGATCGCCCTTTTCGCCCTACTCTCGGTGGCTCGCTGATGGTCGAACGAACGGTGCAGATCGTCAACAAGAATGGGCTCCACGCCAGGCCGGCAGCCGAGATCGTGAAGATCTCCGCCGGGTTCCAGAGCGAGATCACCCTCGTGAAGGACGGCATGGAGGTCAACGGCAAGAGCATCATGGGCGTGATGATGCTCGCCGCCGAGTGCGGATCCTCGCTCCTGCTCCGCGCCACTGGGCCGGACGCGGAAGCGGCGGTGAACGCGCTCGCTACCCTCATCGCCAACCGGTTCGGAGAGCGCTAGTGGAGCGGCAGATCCGAGGCATTCCCGCATCGCCGGGCATCGTCGTCGGCAAGGTGCACCTCCTGCGCTGGGAGGTGCCCGACGTCCGCCATCGGATCATTTCGGACGAGCACATCCCGGAGGAGATTGCGCGACTGCACGACGCCATCGGGCGGGCGAAGGAGCGCCTGCGCCTCCTGCGGGCGCGCGTCGAGGCGGCAGCGGGGCCGGAGGAGGCTGCCATCTTCGATGTGCAGCTGTCCATCATGGACGACCAGGAGCTCATGCGGGGCGTCGAGGAGCTGATCCGACAGAATCTCGGCGCGGAGAAGGCGTTCGATCTCGTGATGCTCGAGTGGCGCACCCGCTTCGCGCGTCATGCCGCGCCGATGCTGCGCGAGCGCGTCGGCGACCTCACCGACGTCCACATCCGCGTGCTGTCGCTGCTGCTCGGCCTGCCCGACCACGATCCGGTGGACCTGCCGCCCGGTGCGAGGGCCATCCTCGTCACGCACGACCTCACGCCGAGCCTCACCGTACAGCTGGACCGCGCCGCCATCGCTGCCATCGCCACCGACGCGGGTACGCGCACGTCGCACGTCGCCATTCTTGCGCGCTCGCTCGGGCTGCCCGCCGTCGTCGGCCTGCGCACCGCAACGTCCGAGCTGTCCGGCGGCGAGCGCGTGGTGCTGGACGGTGGCACCGGCATGCTCGCGATCAACCCGACCGACGAGGAGATCGACGCCTACCACGAGCGACAGCGCCAGGAAGAGCTGGCGGAGGCCTCGCTCTCGGAGCTCGCAGCCCTCGAGTCGATCACGCTGGACGGCGTGCGCATCACCCTCCGCGCCAACGTGGACATCCCCGAGGAGGCGGAAGCGGCCACGCGCAGCGGCGCCGAGGGGGTCGGGCTCATGCGCACGGAGTTCCTCGTCGTCGGACGCGCGGCCATGCCGGACGAGGACGAACAATACCGCGCATATCGTCGCGTGGTGGAGGCGTTCGCCGGCAAGCCGGTGGTGATCCGCACCTTCGACATCGGCGGCGACAAGCTGCCGGTCGGTGGCTATCCCACCGAGGCGAACCCGTTTCTCGGCTGGCGTGCCATCCGCATGTGCATCGACCGGCCGGACCTCTTCCGCGTGCAGCTCCGGGCGCTGCTGCGGGCCGCCGTGCACGGCGACCTGCGGATCATGCTCCCCCTCGTCGTCACCCTCGACGAGGTGCTCGCGGCGCGAGCGCTGCTCGCGGAGTCGGCGGCGGAGCTGACGGCCCGCGGCGTCGAGCACCGGAGCGACGTGCCGCTCGGCATCATGATCGAGACGCCCGCCGCCGCCGTGGCCGCGCACACCTTCTCGGATGACGTCGACTTCTTCAGCATCGGCACGAACGACCTGGTGCAGTACACCCTGGCCGTGGACCGCGGCAACGCCAACCTCGCCGAGCGGTTCACGCCGCTGCATCCCGCGGTGCTGCAGCTCATCCGGCGCACCGTGGACGTGGCCACCGCGGCGGACATCGACGTCGCCGTCTGCGGCGAGATGGCGTCGCAGCCGCTGATGGCGTTCGCCCTCATCGGGCTCGGCGTGCGCCAGCTGAGCGTGGCGCCCCGGTCCGTGCCGCTCGTGAAGCGCATCGTGCGCGGCGTGACGTTCCAGCAGGCGCATCGTGCCGCGGCCGCAGCGCTCGGCGCACGAACGGCCGATGAGGCGCGGGGCGAGCTGGCCCGCAGCCTTGGTGATGCGATCGGCGACGCGCCGTACCTGTACGACGGCTTGCCCGCCGCGCGCTGATCGGCTTTCTTTCGGCGTCGCCGTCGCCTGACGGCGTTGCGGGCCCGGCAGCATGGTGTCGGGCCTTCTTTCTTCCTCTCCAACGCCCAGTGGGGAACCCGCCTGTGTTCGATCGCAGTCTCTTCACGTCCGAATCCGTCACCGA
>CAMLIU010000062.1 GCA_946479995.1 uncultured Gemmatimonadota bacterium
GTGAACCTGTGGTATCACGTGGGCTCGGCGAACGAGCGGCCGGGCCGCACCGGGTTCGCGCACCTGTTCGAGCACATGCTCTTCCAGGGGTCGGAGAGCGTGGGCGCGAACGAGCACTTCGAGCTCATCCAGCGTGCCGGCGGCACCCTCAACGGCTCCACCTGGCTGGATCGCACCAACTACTTCGAGACGGTGCCGTCCAACCAGCTCGAGCTCGCGCTGTGGCTCGAGGCGAACCGGATGGGCTACCTGCTGCCCGCCATGACGCAGCAGAAGCTCGACACCCAGCGCGACGTGGTGCAGAACGAGCGTCGCTGGTCGATGGACAACCAGCCGTACGGCACCTGGTGGGAGAAGCTGCCGGCGCTGTGCTTCCCGATGGACCATCCGTTCCATCACTCGCTGATCGGCTCGATGGCCGACCTGGATGCGGCGAGCCTCGAGGACATCGCGCACTTCTTCACCACGTACTACACGCCGGACAACGCCGTGCTTTCCATCGCCGGCGATTTCGACCCCGCGGCGGCGCGCGCGATGGTGGAGCGGCAGTTCGGTCCGGTCCCACGCGGCGGGAACAAGCCGCCGCTGCCCGACATGCAGCTGCCCACGACCTTCGGTGAGCCGCTGCGCGAGGTGGTGCCCGACGACGTGATGTTGCCGAGGTTGTTCCTCGCCTTCCGCTCGCCGGTGTTCGGCAGCGCATCGTACTACGCGGCGAGCGTGGCGGGGGCGATCCTCGGCCTGCGCAAGGGAAGCCGGCTGCACCGCGCACTCGTGCGCGAGCGGCAGGTGGCGGCCGAAGCGCAGGCGTTCACGTACGACCTCACCAAGGGCAGCGACCTGCTCGTGGTGGACGTGACCGGCCGCCCGGAAACGAGCAGCGACACGCTCGAGAGCGCGGTGAATGCGGAAATCGACCGCGTCCTGCAGGAAGGCGTGACGCAGCCGGAAGTCGAGCGGGCCGTCGCGCTCATCGAGACCGACCTCATCGTCGCGCTCCAGTCAGCGGGTGACCGCGCGGACCGGCTGTCCATGTTCACGACGTACTTCGGCGACCCGCAGCTGGTGAACGTGCAGGCCGACCGCTATCGCGCCGTGACGGCCGAGCAGGTGAACGCGTTCGTGCGCGAGCGCCTGGTGCCGGAGAACCGCGCGAGCCTCCTCTACGTGCCGCGCGACAGCGACGTGGCGCCGGCGTCGAGCGACCTTGCGATGGCGGAGACTCCATGGGCACCATGACGAAGGCGAACACGCGCACGCCAGCGAGCCCGCCCACGGCGCGACCGGCCCCGGCCGCGCCGCGCAGCTATCACTTTCCGCGCTTCGAGCAGCGCCGGCTCGCCAACGGGTTGCGGCTCGTCGTCGCGCCGGTGACCAAGCTGCCACTCGTCACGGCGGTGGCGCTCGTCGAGGCCGGGGCCACGCAGGAGCCGGAAGGCAAGGAAGGGGTGGCGACGCTCACCGCGCAGATGCTCCTCGAGGGCGCGGCCGGACTCGATGGCGCCGCACTCGCCGACCGGTTCGAGCGCATCGGCGCATCCGTGGAAGCGTATGCCGACTGGGACGTGGCGGCGGTGACGCTGAGCGCGAAGAGCACACGCCTCCCGGAGGCGCTGGCCCTCGTGCGCGACCTGTTGCGTGCGCCCACCTTCCCCGAGCGCGAACTGGCGCGCCTGCGCGACGAGCGGCTCGCCGAGCTGCTGCAGCAGCTCGCCGAACCGCGTGGCCTGGCGGATGAGCAGTTCTCGCACGCCGTGTACGTGCCGCGCGCGCGCTACTCGATGCCCAACGACGGCGAGGCACATACCGTCCGCACGATCACCGGCGACGACGTGCGTGCGTTCTATGCCGCGCGATACCAGCCGGCGGCCGTGACGCTCGTGTTCGCGGGCGACGTCACGATGGACCAGGTGATGGCCCTCACCGAGCCGCTGTTCGGCGACTGGAAGGGCGAGCCGTCAACCGATCGGCGGGCGGCTTCCGATGCGGCGCAGCCGGGGCGCCTGCTGCGCGTGGTGGCGAAGGGCGATGCGCCACAGTCGGAGATTCGGGTGGGACACGTGGGGCTGCCGCGCCGCACGCCGGACTACTTCAGCGTGGTCGTGATGAACGCCGTGCTGGGGGGACTCTTCTCCTCGCGCATCAACCTCAACCTGCGCGAGGAGCACGGCTACACCTATGGCGCCTTCTCGGCGTTCGACTGGCGGCGTGATGCGGGACCGTTCGTCGTGAACACTGCCGTGAAGAGCGACGTCACCGGCGACGCGGTGCGCGAGATCCTCGGGGAGATCGAGCGCATGCAGCGCGAGGAGATCGGCGAGGACGAGCTCACGCTGGCCACGAGCTACCTCGATGGCGTGTTCCCGATCCGCTACGAGACGACGGGCGCCATCGCCGGCGCGCTGGCGAGCCTCATCATCCATGGGTTGCCGGAGGACTACTACGATCGCTACCGCGACCAGGTACGCAGCGTGACGACTGCCGACGTGCTGCGGGCGGCGCGCGAGCACCTGCACCCGGACCGGCTGCGCGTGGTCGTCGTCGGTGACCCGGCGGTGGTGTCGGCACCGCTGGGCGAAGTGATGGGGATGGAACCCGACGTGGTGGTCGCAGCCGACGTGGAGGCCGAGGCGTGAGCAGGCGGAAGAAGCCTGACGTCGTCACCGGCGACGAGATCCGGGCTCGCACCCGCGGTGCGACACCGGAGCACCAGGTGGACCGGCGAGAGCTGTACAAGGGGAAGATCTTCCGCCTCGACAAGGACACGGTGCGCTTCCCCGACGGATCGGAGTCGGAGTTCGACATCGTGCGGCATCCCGGCGCGGCGGCGGTCGTCCCCTTCCTCAGCGACCCGGAGGGAGAGGAGCCGCAGATCCTTCTGCTGCGGCAGTTCCGCTATGCGGCCGACGGCTACATCTATGAGATACCGGCGGGCCGGCTCGACGCGGGGGAGGAACCGAAAGACTGTGCGGTGCGCGAGCTCAAGGAAGAGACCGGGTGCACCGCCGAGCGGATCGAGCCGCTGTTCACGATGTTCACCACGCCGGGGTTCACCGACGAGACGATCCACGTCTTCATGGCCACCGGTCTCACGCATGGGCAGTCGGCGCGGGAGCCCGACGAGTTCGCCGAGGTAGTGATCATGCGGCTGGCCGAGGCACTGGAGCTGATCCAGCAGGGCGCCATCCCGGATGGAAAGACCGCCCTGGCGATCCTCTTCGCCGCCGGGTTCCGCACCGGCTGAGCGAGCCGGCTGAGCTCGAGCAGGCGAGCCCAGCCGCGCCTCACAATTGTTGGCAACGCTGGCGCCCTTGGCCGTGTCGAAAGTGGACACCGGCCAAGGGCGTTCTCACGTCTTGTGTCAAAAAGAGGACGAAAACGGAACGGCAGGGCACGCCACCACACCGGTGCTATACACGTAAGTCATTGTACGGCAACAGCTTGAGAAATGTTCCCGCGCCAGGGCCAGTCGGCATGCTCGATGCCTTTTCAAGGGGCAGCGAAAGAGGAACGGAGCGCATATCGAGACTGTGTCGTCGAAGCGTGTCCCTTACGTAGGCATTGGGGGTGGGAACCATGGCTGACATCGCAACGAAGCGGGTAGCCCAGCAAGGGGCGACGGTCCGCGAGCAGCTGCACGCGATGGACGACGCAGGGGTCGTCACATCGTTTCTGGGTGGCGAAGAGCGCGCGTTCCAGGAGCTGGTGGAGCGCTACCAGACGCGCCTGCTCAACTTCATCTATCGCACGATCGGTGACCGCGAGAAGGCGGAGGACCTGGTCCAGGAAGTGTTCATCCGCGTCTACCGGCACCTGCACCGCTTCGACCGGTCGAAGAAGTTCTCGACGTGGGTCTATACCATCGCCTCGAACCTGGCGAAGAACGAGCTGCGCAACCGGTCGCGGAACCCGCTGGTGCTCTTCCAGACCATCAAGGGGAACGGGGATGATGACGACCGCCCGTTGCAGTTCGAGGACAACACCCTTCGTCCGGACGATCTCTACCGGAAGCGCCACCTGAAGGAGCTGGTGGCGGAGACGGTGGCGAAGCTGCCGGAGCACCACCGCCAGGTGTTCGTGCTGCGCGAGCTCGAGGGGAAGTCGTACGAGGAGATCGCCGAGATCACCGACTGCAACCTCGGCACGGTGAAGTCGCGGCTGAACCGCGCGCGGAACGCGTTCGCGGAGATCATCGAGCCGTGGGTGGACTGAGTACTGCAAACTGACGGTGAACCGTGATCGGTGATCGGTGAACCGTGAACCGGAAAAGCAACGGCACACTGGACTGAGTCCGGCGTGCCGTTGTCGTTTTCCGTGACCGTTCACGGATCACGGTTCACGGTTCACGAGCAGTGGGAACCCTCCCCGGTCCCGTGGGTACGGAAGGCAGTTCCGTCAGGTCCCTTTCACCCATCGCCGCGCCTCATGAATTGTCGGGAGTTCCGCCGCAAGCACGATGCGTACATCGACGACACGCTGAGTGGCGTCGAGCAGGAGGCGATGGAGCGGCATCGGCACCTCTGCGCGCGATGTGCCAGGCTGGACACCCGGGTGCGGCGGGCACTGCTGCTCGCGCGGAACCTGCCGACGGTAGAACTGTCACGCGGGTTCGATGAGCGGCTGCGGCTGCGGCTGGTGCAGGAGCGTGCGCTCCTCGCCGCCGGGCGCGCGGTACATGGGTCGTCACCGCTGGATGCCGGCGGCTGGCGACCCTTGTCGCTCACCACGTATTCGGCGATTGCCGCCGGCCTGTTCGCGGTCGTCGCGCTCACGGCGACGATGGGAGTGCTCAGCCACCGCGAGCCTTCCGTGATCCGCATGGCCCCGGTGGTGGCGACGCTGCCCGAACCCGAGCCCTCGCCGCTGGCCACGCCGGCGATGGTGGCGTCGATGCCGGCGGGGATGCCGGTGTGGCCCGCGGTGTTCGTGGCGCAGCAGGCGCCATGGCGCCTGGCGAGCGAAGTACTGGAGCGCTAGCCGCCCGTTCGACCGTGCGCCGCGCGCCGGTCGTCCCCATCCCCTCCGTTCGCCCTATATTCCCCGCATGGCTTCCGCTGGGGAACGAGCGCTCCACGCCGCGCTCAAGTCGCGCACCTTCGATCCGGTCTACCTCCTGTTCGGGGACGACGAGTTCCGGAAGGACGCTGCCGTGCGTGAGCTGGTGGATGCCGCGGTGGACCCTACGACGCGCGACTTCAACCTCGAGGTGCGTCGTGGTGGCGAGCTGGCCGCGGAGTCGCTCGACGCGCTGCTTGGTACGCCGCCCATGCTGGCGGAACGGCGCGTTGTGGTGGTCCGCGACCTGGACAAGCTCAAGAAGGACGCGCGCGCCATGCTCGACCGCTACCTCGCGCGGCCGGCGAGCGACCTCCTGCTCCTCCTCGTCGCGCCTGCCGGCGCGAAGCTCGACAAGGCCATCACGTCGCGCGGCACCGCCGTGGAGTTCGAGCCGCTCGACGGCGACCGGCTCCCGCGCTGGGTGACCTATCACGCCGAGCACGTGCTCGGCCGTCCCATCACGCCGGAGGCGACGGCGCTGCTCATCGAGGCGGTGGGGCCGGACCTCGCGCAGCTCGCGCTCGAGCTGGAGAAGCTGGCCAGCTACGCGACGGAGACGATCGACGAGCACGCCGTATCGGACGTGGTCGGCGTGCGGCGCGGCGAGTCGCTCGGCGACCTGCTCGACGCCGTGGCAGCGAAGGACGCCACGACGTCGCTCGCCCTCCTGCCCGGCGTGCTGCAGCAGCCGAAGACGACGGCGGTGTCCATCGTGATGAACCTCACGACGCAGACGCTCGCCCTCGCGTATGGTGTGGCGGCGCGCGATCGCGGCACGCCGCCACGCGCCCTGTTCAACGAGTACATGGCGCTGCTGAAGGAGACGGGCGCCTTTCCGGGCCGTCCATGGGGTGAAGCCGTGAACGCGTGGACGAAGCACACAGACCGCTGGAGCGCCGCCGAGCTGGACGCGGCACTCGAGGCGCTGCTCGCCACCGACGCCGCGCTCAAGGAAACGCGCCTCTCCTCACCCGAACAACTGCTCGCCACCCTCGTGCTTCGGCTCTGCGGCGCCGGCTCGTCGCGCCGCGCCGCCTGACCGCTCCTCCCCTCCGCTGGTGCATGTGATGTCCCGTCTCACCCTCTCTCCCGCGCTGTTCGCGTTCGCCATCGCCGCGCCGCTCGCCGGTGCGCAGACCACGACGCCGACCGGCAGGCCGGCCACCGACAGCGTGACGGCGCCGGCGACGCGCGACCCGATCCCTCCGCCGGCCAACGACTCCCTCTTCCGCCGTGCGCGACGCATGGTGAGCGAAGGCAACGGTGCCGCGGGACGCGCGCTCGTGGACTCGCTGCTTGCTGCCACCGATCCCGCCACGCCTGCCTACGGTGACGCGCTCTACTGGCATGGCGCGCTTGCGCCGACGGCCGCCGCGGCAGAGGCGGACTATCGCCGCGTGATCGTGGAGTATCCACTGGCGTACTACTCCGGTGACGCCCTGCTCGCGATCGCCGAGCTGGAACAGGCGCGCGGCGATCGCCTGGGGGCGATGCAGCACCTGCAGCGCTTCGTGCGCGAGCATCCCGAGAATCCGGGGCGTGGCATCGCCGCGCTCGGCGCGGCGCGCCTGGCGTTCGAGCAGCGCGACAGCACCGTCGCCTGCTCCATGCTCGTCGAGGCGCGGCGATCCATGTCGCCGACCGACGTGGAGCTGCGCAACCAGGTGGAGTACTACGCAGGTCGCTGTGTACCGGCAGCAACGAGTGCCGTCGCGAGCGCGCCGGCGAGTGCGCCGGTGAGTGCGCCGGTGAGTGCGCCGGTGAGTGCGCCACCAAAGGCGCCGGCACGCGCGGCAGCGCCGGCCGAGGCGGCCGCAGCCGCACCCGCTGCTGCGCGGGCGCCTGCGCCATCCACCGCGGCACCGAAGGCGGCAGCCAGGCCGGCCCCGGCCCGGGCGCCTGCGAAGGAGAGTGCCAAACCGGCCGCGAAGGAGAGCAGACGCGAGGCGGCAGCGCCGAAGCGCACGACGGCTTCCGCGCGCACCGTCACGCGCTACACCGTGCAGGTGGCCGCGTACGATACTCGCCCCGAGGCCGCTGCACTCGTGAAGCGGCTGGCAGCGCGGGGCATCCGCGCGCACGTGAGCGGCACGAGCAAGCCCTTCCGCGTGCGGCTCGGGCTGCATACCACGCGCAAGGACGCCAATGCGGAGCTGGCGTCCATGCGCAAGCGCGGCATCGACGGGTTCGTCGCCACGGAGGAAGTCATCACGGGAGCGCGCACGCCGTGACGGCTGCCGTCGCCACGCCGCTGATGCAGCAGTACCGGGAGATCAAGGCGCGCCACCAGAGCGCGATCCTGTTCTTCCGGATGGGCGACTTCTACGAGATGTTCTACGAGGATGCCGAGACCGCGGCGCGCGTGCTGGGCCTCACCCTCACCGCGCGCAACAATGGCGGCGCGGCGGAGGTGCCCCTGGCCGGCATCCCGGTGAAGGCGGGGCCGGAGTACCTGCGGCGGCTCGTGCAGCAGGGCTACCGCGTCGCCATCTGCGAACAGGTGGAGGATCCGCGCG
>CAMLIU010000063.1 GCA_946479995.1 uncultured Gemmatimonadota bacterium
TCGCCGTGCTGGAAGGGCGACATCGTTCCCGGGTCGACGTTGAGGTACGGATCGAACTTCATCATCGTCACGCGGAGACCGCGCTCGACGAGGAGCCGGCCGAGCGAGGCGGCGGCGATCCCCTTGCCGAGCGACGATACCACGCCGCCGGTGACGAAGATGAACTTGGTCGGGTGCTGTCGCGTGCTCGTCGGCATCAACTCTCGCTCGGATTGAAGGTCATCCATTCACTGTTCGCACGCTCGAGGTCCGCTTCGGTATCGATGCCGGCGCGCAACGGACCATCGAACAGCGCCACGCCGATCCGTACGCCTGCCGCGAGGGGACGGAGCTGCTCGAGACGCTCGATGCGCTCGAGCGGATGCGGCGGGAGGGAAACCCAGCGCGCGAGGGCGTCGGGGGTGTAGGCGTAGACTCCCACGTGCAGCAGCACTCGCTCGTCCCGATCCGGGGCATCGGCCGGGTCGCGCAGGTACGGAATGGGCGCGCGGGAAAAATACATCGCCGCTCCATCGTCGGCAGTGACCACCTTCACCGAGTTGGGATCGGTGAGCACGCCGGCCGTCGCATGGTACGCCGCCGTGCCGAGGGGGAACCCGTGCTCGAGGACCTGTGCGAGTGCGCCACGCACCGCCGCACCGGATACAAACGGCTCGTCGCCCTGCACATTGAGGATGGCGTCGAACTCCCCGAGCCTGGCGGCACGGACGACCTCCGCAACGCGATCGGTGCCCGAGGGATGATTCGCCGCGGTCGCAATCGCCTCGCCGCCAGCGTCCTCGACGCAGCGGATGACCTCATCGCTGTCGGTGGCCACGACCACGGCGTCGGCGACGCGCAGGGCGCGGACTCGCTCCATGACGCGGACGATGATGGGGACGCCGGCGAGGAGCCGAAGCGGCTTGCGCGGGAGTCGAGTGGCGCCGAGGCGCGCGGGGATGACGGCGAGCGTCCTCACGCGCGGCGGGGGAAGCCGGGGATCGGGGATGCGCACGCGGGGCGCGCGCCGGACGCAACTTTCACGCCAGCCAAGATACGACTTGGACTGACGTTACGCAATCGAGCAGTCTCCTACAACGACGAGAGCGAGATGCCCAGACTCACCTTGGTGCGCTTCCGGCCCGCCACCGCGGTGTTCACATCCAGGTGCAGTGCGCTCACCCCGATGCCGATGCCGATCTCGTGCTGCAGGTCGGGAAGACTCCCGATCCCGGCACCGCCGAAGGCATCGCGGAGGGTCAGTACCGGAGCGCCGATCACGGGAAGCTGGATCGCCTCGATCGGGATCAGGTAGCGGTTCTCCACGTACAGAAGGCTGCTGCCACCCTGCTCGAGCAGATCCAGCGTGGAGAGGGTGCCGCTGCCGCCGAGGTAGGCGTATCGGGCCATCGGCACGCGGTCGCCCGAGCCGGTCACGGCGTGCACCTTCACGTGCAGCGACTGCGAGCCGAAGGTGGGGAACTGAATGGAGCCGTGCAGCGTGAACTGGAGGAAGCTGCTGGTGCCGTCAGGCGTGTCGAACCCGCGCTCGGCGCGCAGGTAGCCACGGCCGGTGAGCTCGTTCGCGTACAGCTTGAAGTCCAGACCGGCCAGTGCCGACCTATCGTCACCACGCTCGACAAGTGGATTCGGGCGCCGCATGCGCAACGAGTCGTCATGCTCGAACATGCTCCAGACGTCGCCCGTTGCGGAGATGGGGCTCACGCGCTCGATGCGTGCACCCAGATACGGTTCGAGCAGATAACTCGAGCGATCCACGGTGGCGATGACCCGCGCCGTACCCCCCACCGAGCGGAAGTAGTTGCGCGTGTCCAGCCCGACGAAGAGTGTGGTCGCGGAGTTGATGAGGTCCGAGTAGATCCAGTCGTCGTTCGTGCGCGTGCTGCGGCCGCCCACCACTTCGAGCCGCAGGCGGGAGGACGGCGTGAGCGTCAGCGTCGCGCCCGGATCCAACGTGCCGAGCCGGCTGCGGTAGGTGGCCGTCGGCTCCAGGCTCACGAGCCCGCCGGGAGTCGCGACAGTGACTCCCACCGGGAGTGAGAGACCGTCCACGCGGTCGTAGCTGGGGATCAGGAACCCCTGCAGGCCGGCGAGCGACAGGACCGGCGTGGCGTCGGGCGGGCGCAGGTCGCGATGGCGCAGCGCGAAGTGCTCGTCCTCGCGCGTGATGTCGTACGTCTCGTCACGGAGGCTGAGCGTCCCACCGGTCACCGTGCCGAGCGTCGTCGTGGCCACCGTCCCACCGACGGCGACGGCACGCCCGCGCACGTTCACCCCCGGGCGCAGGAAGAGATCGGCCCCGACGACAACGACGTCGCCATCCACTCGCCCGGCGAGGTAGGTGGGGCGGCCAAGGACGAGCAGGCTGGTCGAGAACGTGCTGTCGCGGCCGAGTACGAGCCGCTCGCTTCCGGCGCGCACGGTGTGGGGACTTGCCAGGACGCCCTCGAGAATCTCCGAGGCGGGTGCCGGCCCGGCATCGCGCAGCACCACCTCCTGCGCGCGGAGCGCCAGCGGAACGAGCGTGCAGACGAGTGCGAGGCGCAACGCGCGCCCCCTCATGCGCCCACTCGCTGCAGGAAGTTCTTCAGGATCCGCTTGCCGTGCGGCGTGAGCACCGACTCCGGATGGAACTGCACGCCCCACACCGGATGCTCACGGTGTCGCAGCGCGTGAATCTCAGCCGGGTCGTCTTCGGCCGTTGCCGAGACCTGCAGCACAGCCGGCAGCGATTCGCGCTCGACGATCAGCGAGTGGTAGCGCCCGACCTCGAGCGGATTGGGAACGCCAGCGAACAGGTCACTCCCGTCGTGCGTGACGCGCGAGGCCTTGCCGTGCACCGCGCGCGAGGCGCGCACCACGCGTCCGCCGTAGGCCTCGCCGATCGCCTGGTGCCCGAGACAGACGCCCAGCATGGGAATGCGGCTTCCCCAGGCGCGGATGACGTCCACCGTCACTCCCGCCTGCGCGGGAGCGCACGGGCCGGGAGAGAGGACGATACCAGCGGGCGCCAGCTTCCCCACTTCGTCCACCGTCACCGCATCGTTGCGCCGCACCTCGACCTCCGCGCCAAGCTCGCCCAGGTACTGGACGAGATTGTACGTGAACGAGTCGTAGTTGTCGATGACGAGCAGCATGGCGGTCGGTAGAGGAGACGGTGGCCGGAGTCAGCCCCGTGGATGATAACTGCGGTGCACCTGCCGCAGATATTCACGGTCCACGTGAGTGTAGATCTGGGTGGTGGCGATGTCCACGTGGCCGAGCATCTCCTGTACCGCCCGCAGGTCGGCCCCCCCTTCGAGCAGGTGCGTGGCGAAGGAATGACGCAGCGTGTGCGGAGTGACGTGCCGCGTGATGCCGGCGCGTTCCACGTGACCGCGCAGGATCTTCCAGGCGCCCATCCGCGTGAGCGGCCGACCCCGCGCGTTGAGCAGGAGAATCCCCTTCCCTTCGCCCTTCTCGAGCCGCGGCCGCAATTCGCGCAGATAGATGGCGGCCGCACCGATGGCGGAGCGACCGATGGGGACGAGCCGCTCCTTGCTCCCCTTCCCGAACACCCGTACCAGGCCGTCCTCGAGCAGCAGGTCGCGCACGCCGAGGGTGATCCACTCCGATACCCGAAGCCCGGCGCCGTACGCGAGCTCGAGGAGCGCCCGGTCACGGAAGACGAGCGGATCGTCGAGCGTGGGCGAGGCGAGCAGCTTCTGCACCTCCTCCACCGTCAGCACCTCCGGCAGGGTGCGCCAGCGCTTCGGCGTCTCCAGTCGCTCGCTGGGGTCGCGCACGACCACGCCGTCGCCCGTGAGGAACCGGAAGTAGGTGCGCACCGCCGACACGTTCCGCCGGATGGACGATGGCGACAGGCCGAGGTCCTTGAGATGATACACGTATTCCCGAAGCATCCGCGCCGTGACGTCCAGCGGCGCTGACGCTCCGCGCGTGGCGGCGTACTGCGCGAACCGATCGAGGTCACGCCGGTAGGCCTCCTGCGTGAGCGTCGCCAGCCCCTGCTCGAGGGCGATGTAATCGGCGAACCGCGAAAGGAGGAACGCGCGCGCGATCGCTTCCTCGCTGCTCACGTCGGCCTCCGCAGGCGACGGCGCATGAGCCAGACGAGGATGCCAAGCGCCACGAGCACGGCGCCGACGATGGCCGAGACCCGGCTGGAGTGCGCGATGCGCCGCGTGAGCGCGTCCCAGTCGCTGCCGGCACGGTAGGCGATGTAACTGATGAAACCGTACCAGATGCCGGAGGCGAACGCCATCGCGGCGATGGCGGAGAATGCCGGCACCTTGAGGGCGCCGGCAAACGGCGGGACGAGGGCGCGCACGCCCGGTATGAACCGGCTGGCGACGAGCGCCGGAATGCCGTAGCGCGCGTACAGCGCCTGCAACCGCTCCTCACCGCGGGCGTTCGAGAGGGCGGGAAAGCGACGGTGGATCCAGCCCGCACCGTGCCGGCGCCCCACCAGGTACATGCCCACGGCGCCGGCCACGTTACCCGCCCAGGTGCCGATGAACGCCAGCAGCGCGCTCCCGTGGCCACGCGCCGCGAGCCAGGTGCCGAGGGCGACGACGGTGTCGGTGGGCAGCGGCGGGAAGACGTTCTCGAGCGCGGCGAGGATGGTGAGCGCCGGGTACAGCACGGCGACCGGCAGCCCGGCGAACCAGCTCAGGAGGGACTGCACGAGATCAGGCCCGGACGATCGTCGCCGTGGCGATGCAGGCGATCCCCTCGCCGCGTCCCACGAAGCCCATCAGCTCGTTCGTCTTTCCCTTGATGCTCACCTCGGCGGGGGCGACACCGGCCGCGGACGCCACCCGGGCGCGCATGTGATCTCGATGTGGCGCGAGCTTCGGCGACTCCGTCACCACCACCACGTCGAGCTGGCCGACACGCCAGCCCGCGCGCCGCACGCGTTCGACGGCGAGCGCCAGCATCTCGATCGAATCGCGGCCGGCGTTGTCGGAGTCGGTATCGGAGAACATCGCGCCGATGTCCCCCATCCCCGCCGCGCCGAGGATGGCGTCGGTCACCGCGTGGCAGACGGCGTCGCCGTCGGAGTGGCCGTGCAGATGCACGTCCGACTCGATCCGCACCCCCCCGAGCACGAGGGGGCCGCCGGGTGCGAACCGGTGCGAGTCGTAGCCGACGCCGACGCGGAGGGAGAGCGAGTCACTCATCGAAGAGCGCCACGCCGGCGCGTGGCGGGGAACACGCCGTCAGCCTTCGTACTTGCGGACGACGAGCGAGACGTTGTGGCCCCCGAAGCCGGCACTGTTGCTCAGCGCCGCGCGGATCTCCCGCTCCCGCGCCTGATTCGGCGTGAAGTCGAGGGGTCCGCATTCGGGATCGGGCGTGCAGAAGTTGATGGTCGGCGGGGAGACCTGATCGCGAATGGCCAGCGTGCAGGCGATGAACTCCACCGAACCCGCCGCGCCGAGCATGTGTCCCGTCATGGACTTCGTGGACGACACACTGACCCGCGCAGCGGCATCGCCCAGGACCGCCGCAATGGCCTTGGCCTCGTTGGAATCGTTGAGCGGCGTGGAGGTGCCGTGCGCGTTCACGTAGTCGATATCCGAAGGCGTGAGCCCCGCGTCCTGGATGGCGCCCCGCATGGCGCGCTGCAGCCCTTCGTGCTCCGGGAGCTGCCCCGTGAGATGATACGCGTCTCCCGTGGCGCGGTAGCCCACGACCTCGCCGTAGATCCTCGCACCACGCTTCACGGCGTGCTCGAGCTCCTCGAGGATCACCACCCCCGAGCCCTCGCCCATCACGAAGCCGTCGCGCGTCGCATCGAAGGGGCGCGAGGCCGTTTCGGGGCTGTCGTTGCGGCGCGAAAGCGCCGTCATGTTGGCGAACCCGCCGATTGCCATCGGCGTCACCGTCGCCTCGGCGCCGCCGGTGATGATGACGTCGGCATCGCCATACTGGATGGTACGGAATGCCTCGCCGATGGCATGCGCGCTGGTGGCGCACGCCGAGACGGTGGCGAAGTTGGGCCCACGCGCGTTGAAGCGCATGGAGACCACGCCAGCCGCGATGTCGGCGATGAACATCGGGATGAAGAAGGGGCTGATCTTGCTCGCCCCCCGCTCGCGGTAGATGTCGTGCTGCTCCTCGAAGCTCTTCAGACCGCCGATGCCACTGCCGAGGATGACGCCGGTGCGATCGACGTCATAGCCGCCGTCGGCGAGCCCGGCGTCCCGCATCGCCTCCACCGACGCGGCCACGGCGTACTGCGTGTACAGATCCGCGCGCTTGGCTTCCTTGCGGTCCATCGTGAGGAGCGGATCGAACCCCTTGACCTCACAGGCGAACTGCACGGGAAAGGTGGAGGCGTCGAACTTGGTGATGGGCGCTGCACCTGACCGCCCATCCCGCATGGCGCGCCAAGTCGTCGCCACATCGTTGCCGATGGGCGTCACGGCCCCGAGGCCGGTGACGACGACCCGACGACGCATTACGCCCCAACCTTGGTGTTCAGGTACGCCACCGCATCGCCGACCGTGCGGAGCTTCTCCGCGTCCTCGTCGGGGATGTCGATGTTGAACTCCTTCTCGAACTCCATCACCAGCTCGACGATGTCGAGGCTGTCGGCGCCGAGATCCTCGATGAAGCTCGCTTCGTCCGTCATCTTGTCACGCTCGACGCCGAGCTCCTTCTCGATGATGTCGCGTACCTTCTGGGCGTTGTCAGCCATTGGTCGGGCTCCTTGAGGTTTTGTTCGCGGGAAAGTTAGCGAATTCTGCTAGGGAAAGTCATGCCGTGCGGACGGGATTTCTCCCGTTACATCACCATGCCGCCATCCACGACGATCGTCTGGCCGGTGATGTAGGCCGCCTGGTCGGAAGCAAGGAAGGTGACGACGCCAGCGATGTCCTGGGGCGTGCCGAGGCGCTCGAGCGGGATCTGGCCAGCGAGGCCGGCGCGCGCCTCTGGCGTCATGGCCGCGGTCATGTCGGTCTCGATGAAGCCGGGCGCCACCGCGTTCACGAGCACGTTCCGCGAGCCGAGCTCCTTGGCCACCGACTTGGTGAGGCCGATGAGCCCAGCCTTGCTGGCGGCGTAGTTGGCCTGCCCCTTGTTGCCGGTGATGCCGACGACGCTGGCGATGTTGATGATGCGTCCCCACCGCCGCTTGATCATGCCGCGCGCCACGGCGCGGATGGCCACGAAGGCGCCGCGCAGGTTGGCGTCGAGCACCGCATCCCAGTCGTCGTCCTTGAGGCGGAACAGGATGTTGTCCCGCGTGAGGCCGGCGTTGTTCACGAGGATGTCCACCTGGCCGAACTCCTTCTCGACCGCCTCGATCAGCGCGACGACCGAGGCCGGATCGCTCACGTCGGCAGCGAACCCGCGGGCGTTGTTCCCGATCGCGGCAGCGGCCTCGGCGGCACGCGCCTGATCGCGGCCGACCACGGCGACACGCGCCCCCGCGGCCGCCAGCGACTCCGCGATGGCGCGCCCGATCCCGCGCGTGCTGCCCGTGACGATGGCGTTCTTTCCGACGAGATCGATCTTCATGCGGCGATCGTGGTGAGGAGTGAGTCCACCTCGGCGGCGGTGCC
>CAMLIU010000064.1 GCA_946479995.1 uncultured Gemmatimonadota bacterium
CCGTACTTCTTGGCCAGCGCGGCCATGAAGCCGTCCTGCAGCAGCCCATAGAGCTCCGTGCGGTCGAGCTGCTTGGAGTTCGACAATTCGCGGAACGCGGCCAACATCTCTGCGGAACTGACCATCCAGGACCTCGCTGAAGAGGGCCAGCGGCGACGCCGCCCGGCCCGAACCCTTATGAAAAGCGGAACGCCAGCCGCGCCTCCCGCACGGCGGCGAGCGGAATCCGCTTCGCCTCGCCACGCTCTGGTCGGAGCAGCACCGACGTTCCTTCCTCGCCATCCTCGACGGAAAGGATCTCTCCTTCCAGCCGACCACCGAAATCGGGCGCCAGCACGTTCGCCCAGCGCCCGACGAAACGCCGCCACTCCGCCGGCGTCCGCAGCGGACGCTCACCGGGTGACGACACCTGCAATACATACCGTTCGGCAACCAGGTCGCCGGCATCGAGGCGTGCCTCGATGGCTCGCGACGCGCGGGCGCAGTCGTCCACCGTCACACGACCGCCGTCCCGCCGATCGATGCGCACCTCGAGAACGGGTCGGGAGCGAGTGCCTCCCTTCCGGAGCTCGACGAGATCGAATCCTGCAGCGTCAAGCTCTTGAGTGACAACATGTTCCAGCGCATCGTTCATGTTGTCTCTAGCCCGCGTCCGAGAATAAAAAAATGTGGGGAACCTCCCCCACATTTCGCGGCCGGCCCGAAGACGTCCGCAGCTACATAAAGTAAGGGGCGCCGGCGACGGGGTCAAGCTGGACGCGGGCGCGACCGACGAGGCCGGCGTCGCGGGCGCACGTCAGGGAGCGACGATCACGCCGAGCTGACGGCCGGCGTCGCCCGCGCGGTGGGAGTAGAAGCGGGCGTTGTCGCATCGCGTGCAGGACTCGCTGATGGAGATGTCACGCACCCCGAGCGCGTGCGCATTGCCCGCGATGAGGGCGCGGAGATCGACCGTGGCCGGGCGGTCGACCACCTGACCCGTGAGCCGGCCGAAGACGTCGGGGCTCACCTCGTAGCAGTCTCCGCAGATGGCGGGGCCGCAGTGGAGCCGGAGGTCCGACGGGCGAAAGCCGAGTGCGTCGAGCTGACGGATGGCGACCTCGACGATCCGCGCTTCGGTGCCGCGCCACCCTGAATGCAGGACGGCGGCGGCTCCGCTGGGATGCGCGAGGAAGACGGGCACGCAGTCGGCGACGGTCACGGCCATCGCCGTGCCGCGCTCGTCGGCGAGGTGGCCGTCGGCGTCCTCGCCGCGCAGCCAGCCTCGCCACTCACCCCGGTGACGGAGGACCTGGCTGCCGTGCACCTGGCTGGAGGTCGCCAGCCGGGCGGCGGGACCACCCAGCTGCGCGCGCAGCGCGGTCCAGCGCGCGATCACCTGACCCACCGGCTCGTCGCTGTGCAGTCCGTAGCTGCCGGCGTGGCGACCGGTGGTGAACGCCACCACGCCGAAGTCGTGGAAGTGCTCGACGATCTCGCCGCCGACGCGGGCGTCGGCGGCGGGAGGAACGCCGCTCACTGGGAGCGACGTTCCTCGACGCGCTCGATGTGGGCGCCGAGCGCGCGCAGTCGCTCGTCGATGCGCTCGTAGCCGCGCTCGATCTGACCGACGTTGTCGATCGTGCTCTCGCCCTGTGCGCAGAGCGCCGCGAGGAGGATGGCCATCCCGGCGCGGATGTCGGGGGACTCGACCTGCGCACCATGGAGCTTCGTCGGCCCGACGACGACGGCGCGATGCGGGTCGCAGAGCACGATGCGCGCGCCCATGCCGATCAGCTTGTCCACGAAGAAGAGGCGTGACTCGAACATCTTCTCGTGGATGAGGATCGTGCCGGTGCACTGGGTGGCGGTCACGAGGGCTATGGACATGGTGTCCGCGGGGAACGCCGGCCAGGGCTGGTCCTCCAGCTTCGGCACGGCGCCACCGAGGTCGCTGCGAATGACCATCTCCTGGTCGGCCGGCACGATGAGGTCGTCGCCCTGGACGCGGCACTCGACGCCGAGCCGCTCGAAGCCCATCAGCGTGGAGCGCAGGTGCTCGACGCCGGCGCGTTCGATGGTGATCTCCGACTTGGTGACGGCCGCGAGGCCGATGAAGGAACCGACCTCGATGTGATCAGGGCCGATCTCGTGAGTGCAGCCGTGCAGTGGCCGCCCCCCATGGATGGTGATGGTGTTGGTGCCGATCCCGTCGATGCTCGCTCCCATGGCGACGAGGAAGCGGGCGAGGTCCTGGACGTGCGGCTCGCCGGCGGCGTTTCGCAGCACCGTGGTGCCCTGCGCGGCGACAGCCGCGGTGAGGGCGTTCTCGGTGGCCGTGACGCTCGGCTCGTCGAGGAAGACGTCGGCGCCGGTAAGCCCGTCGGTGCGGAGGACGAAGGCGTCCTCGAAGGTGAAGGTGGTGCCGAGCTGCTCGAGGGCGAGAAAGTGGGTGTCCACGCGGCGCCGGCCGATGACGTCGCCGCCCGGAGGCGGGAGGCGGATCTCGCCACAGCGGGCGAGGAGGGGCGCGGCGAGCAGGATGGATGCGCGGATCTTCCGGCACAGGACCGGATCGAGGTCCGAGGCCGTCAGCGACTTCGCGTGAATCGTGAGCGAATTCCGCTTCGTCCACTCGGCGGTGGCGCCGACGGACTTGATCAGCTCGACGAGCGTCTCGACGTCGCGGATGCGCGGGACGTTCTCGAGGTAGACGGGCTCGTCGCACAGGAGTGCGGCGGCGACGATGGGGAGCGCCGCGTTCTTGTTGCCTGACGGGCGGATGCGGCCGGCGAGGCGGAAGCCTCCCTGAACGACGAACTGCAGAGCGGGCATGCGAGGGCGAGCGACGGGAGACAGGCATCGCGCGGCGCGGGACAGCGGCGCGCCGGCGGAGGAACCGTGAAGTTTCCGTGCAGAGCGCGACAGCGTCAAGGCGCGCGGCGCGTGACACTGCACTGATCGCGCCGTGCCTCGCACGCCGGTGGCGAGCCGAGCGGCTTGACACTCGATGCGCGAGCACGGTACGATGCGCCAGGAGCCTCATGCGTGTGGCCTCGCCCTTGCACACGCGGTAAGCGCCGACGCCGCGTCGCGTTCGCGGCCGGCCACCCCGTCCGACACGGAACATGATGATCGTCTCGTTCACACGCGCTGGCGCGTGGTGGCTGGTGCAGGCGGCACAGCATGCCGACACCGTGGTGATGCGTCCACTGGCGCAGCCGCGCGGCTGGTTCGAGACGGTGACGGCGGTGGCGAGCGGCCTGATGACCATCGCCCTGCTCGTGCTGGCCGTGAGCCTGGTGCCGGCGGCGTGGAACTTCAGGAAGAGTTACGCGAAGGTCAGCGACCTGCTGGACAAGGTGTACGGGGACGTGAACCCGCTGATGCGGCACGCGAGTGCGATCGCGGACAACGTGAACTACATCACCACATCGGTGCGGGCGGACGTGCAGCAGGTGAATGCCACGATCGCCGCCGCGAACCAGCGGCTGCAGCAGGCGGTGGCGCTCACGGAGCAGCGGTTGAACGAGTTCAATGCGTTGCTGGAAGTAGTGCAACACGAGGCGGAAGAGGCTTTCGTGGCGACGGCCTCCACGGTGCGCGGGGTGCGCACGGGAGCGGCTGCGCTTCACCATGAGGACGACGAGGAGCTGGCGGCGCTCGAGCCACTCCACGCGTCAGAGGAGCTCGACGATGGCGACGACGATTCCGATGCGTTCGAAGCGGGGCCCACGCGTCCGCGAGTCCGGCCTCGCGGCCGTGGATGGACGTGAGGCACAGTACGACCTCCTCACCGCCGCGCTCATCGGCGCGGCCATCGGGGCGACGGCAACGCTGCTGCTCCGCCGGGGGCCGTCCGGACAGCGCCCCGTTGCCCCCATCGTGCGTGGTGCCAAGTGGGCGGGCCGCGGTGCCGTGCACGGCGCCCAGCGCGGTGCCAGCTGGGCGCGCTCGCGCGGCGAGGACATGCTCGACCGCATCCCGATGGAAGACATCGAGGAGAGCGTTCGTGACTCGGTCAACGAGGCGCGCGAGCGCATCGATGGTTTCGTTCGCTCGGAGCTGGGCGACCTCCGCAAGGCGCTGCGCAAGCAGCGCAAGCGGCTCGGAGTCTAGCCGCACCGCCGTCGTGCTCGGCCGCGCCGCTGCCCTCGCCGGAGCGGCGCTCGCCCTGCTCGTCCTGCTGCCGGCGACGGCACATGCCTGGACGCCGGGTACCCACGTGTACCTGGGAGAGGCGGTGCTCCGCTCGCTCGGCATGCTCCCCGCCGCCATCGCCGACCTGCTGCGCGCCTTCCCGTACGATTTCCTGTACGGGTCCATCGCGGCCGACACGAGCATGGCGAAGAAGTACGTGCCCACCGGGCGCCACTGCCATTCGTGGACGGTGGGGTTCGAGATCCATGACGCGGCGAAGGACGAGCCGACACGCGCCTTCGCCCTCGGCTACCTGTCGCACCTCGCCGCCGACGCGGTCGCGCACAACCACTTCGTGCCGATGCAGCTCGCCGTCACGGCGAGCACGTCGTCGCTCGGACACAGCTACTGGGAGAGCCGGTTCGAGACGCATCTCGGCCCGGCATGCGCGCGCCAGGCGCGCGACGTCATCCTCCTCGATCACGCCCGCGCCGATGCGCTGCTCGACCGCATCCTGAGCCCGACGATCTTCAGCACGCATACCAACCGCCGGATCTTCCGCGGCATGGTGCACGCCGCCGACAACGAAGGGTGGCAGCGGATCTTCGCGCTGATGACCGAGAACAGCCGCTGGGACCTGGCCGACCAGGACGTGGGGCGCTACCTCGACCGCGCCTTCGACCTGATCGTGGACTTCCTGCTCAACTTCGACCGGTCAGTGGCCTTCCGGCTGGATCCGTCAGGGGAGGAGGCGCTGCGGCTCGCGAAGCAGGTACGACGCGACGCCCTGCGCGCCGGCGGCACCGAGCGCGTACAGGAGGAGGCGCAGCGACACTTCGCGCTCCCGGCCGAGACGCCGGGGCACGCCCAGGCGCTCGGCGCACCGCTCTACGTGCCGAATCGCTCGGCGAGCAACTGATTCAGGCGCCGCGGGTCGGCGCGTCCCTTCGACTTCCGCATCACCGCCCCGACGAGGACGCCCTGCAGCTTCCGCTCGCCATTGCGGAAGCGCTGGGCCTCGTTCGGCATCTCGGCCACCACTTCGTCCAGCCAACCCACAAGCTGGGAATCGTCGTTGACCTGCACGAGCCCCTCGCGCTCGGCGATCTGGGCCGGCGGGTCGCCGGTCGCCACCATGCGTGAGAAGATCTGCTTCGCGGCCGTGTGGCTCACCACGCCGTCCCGCACGAGGTTGAGGAGCTCGGCGAGGTCGTGCGGGCGCACGCGGAAGCTGGCGATCTCCTGGTCCGACGCCTTGAGCTGCGCCTGGACCTCGCCCATCACCCAGTTCGCCGACGCCTTGGGATCGCTGCTCGCGCGCGCGACGGACTCGTAGTAGTCGGCGAGCTCCGGATCGGCGGTGAGCACCTCCACGTCGTACTCGCCGAGCGAGTACTCGCTGGCGAACCGCGACCGTCGTGCCGAAGGCAGCTCGGGAAGCTCGTGCCGCACACGATCGATCCACTCCGGTTCCAGGAGGAGCGGCGGGAGGTCTGGCTCGGGGAAGTAGCGGTAGTCGTGGCTGCCTTCCTTCGTGCGGCTCGGGCGTACCTGCCCTGCCGCGCCGTCCCAGAGCATCGTCTGCTGCTCGATGCGCCCGCCCTGCTCCAGCACACCCACCTGACGCACGAACTCCATCTCCAGGGCGCGCTCGACGCCGGAGAAGGAATTCATGTTCTTCACCTCGGTCTTCGTCCCCAGTTTCGTCTCCCCGCGCCGGCGCGCGCTGACGTTGGCGTCGACGCGCAGGCTGCCCTCCTCCATGCTGACGTCGCTCACGCGCATGTACTCGAGGATCTGCTTCAGGACGCGCAGGTAGGCGCCGGCCTCGCGGGCCGAGCGCATGTCCGGCTCGCTCACGATCTCGATGAGGGGGACGCCGGCGCGATTGAGGTCGATCGCGGTGGCGCCGGCGAACCGGTCGTGCACCGACTTGCCCGCGTCCTCCTCCATGTGCACGCGCGTGACGCCGACGAAGATGGGCGATCCGTTCTCGTGCTGGCCGATCTCCAACTTGCCGTCCGTGGCGAGCGGACGATCGAACTGGGAGATCTGGTAGCCCTTGGGCAGGTCGGGATAGAAGTAGTTCTTGCGGGCGAACACGGACTGGGGGTGCACGGTGCAGCCGAGCGCGAGTGCCGCCCGCGTAGCGAGCATCACCGCCTGCGCGTTGAGCACCGGGAGCGCGCCCGGCAGCGCGAGACAGACCGGACAGACGTTGGTGTTCGGAGGCGCGCCGTACTCCGCCGAGCAGGGACAGAAGGCCTTCGTGCGCGTCTTCAGCTGGACGTGCACCTCGAGGCCCACCACCATCTCCCAGTCGCGCATGAGCGACTCGATGCCGGGGACGGTCACGACCGCGCCTCCTCGCCGAGGGCACGCTCGAGCGCGTACGCGAAGGAGAACATGACTTCCTCACCGAAGTGGGGCGCGATGAACTGTCCACCGATCGGCAGCCCGTCCACGCGGCCGATCGGCTGCGACATGGCCGGCACGCCGGCGAGGTTCGCCGTCGCGGTGAAGATGTCGCTCAGGTACATCTCGTAGGGGTCGGAGATGGCGCCGATCGGAAAGGCAGGCGTGGGGGTGGTGGGCGTGAAGAGGACGTCCACGCCGCTGGCGAACACCTTCGCGAAGTCACCCGTGATGAGCGTGCGCACCTGCTGCGCCTTGCGATAGTAGGCGTCGTAGTAGCCGGCGCTCAGGACGTAGGTGCCGATCATGATGCGGCGCGTGACCTCGGCGCCGAACCCCTGCGAGCGGGTCGCCTCGTACATGCCGCGCAGCCCGTCGCCTTCCACGCGCAGGCCGTAGCGCACGCCGTCGAAGCGCGCGAGGTTCGATGATGCCTCTGCCGGCGCCACGATGTAGTAGACAGGGATCGCGAGCTCGGTGTGGGGCAGCGACACGTCGCGGATCTCGGCGCCGTTCTCGCGCAGCTTCGCGAATGCGGCCTCGCAGCGCGCGCGAATGCGCGGGTCCAGCGAGTCGGGGAAGTATTCCTTCGGTCGACCGACAACGAGCCCGCGAACTGAGCGCTCGCCGGCGCGGTGGTACTCGGGAACGGGGAGGTCGGCGGTGGTGGAATCGAGCGGGTCACGCCCCGCGATGGCGTGCATGGTGCGCGCGGCGTCGTCCACCGTGGCGCCGAAGACACCCACCTGGTCGAGCGACGACGCGAAGGCGACGAGCCCGAAGCGGCTCACGCGCCCGTAGGTGGGCTTCACGCCGACGATGCCGCAGAAGGCGGCCGGCTGCCGCACGGAGCCGCCGGTCTCGGAGCCGAGCGCCGCGGGAACGATCCCGGCGGCGACGGCGGCCGCCGAGCCACCGGACGATCCGCCCGGGACACGATCGGGCGCAATCGGGTTGCGCGTGGGGCCGTACGCGCTGTGCTCCGTGGACGAGCCCATCGCGAACTCGTCCATGTTCGTCTTCCCGA
>CAMLIU010000065.1 GCA_946479995.1 uncultured Gemmatimonadota bacterium
CTGCTGCGCGGCGAGGCGAACACGGTGGTGCTGCTCGCCCCCGAGCAGCGTCCCGACGGGAGCGCGCTGCTCCGCTGGCGCACCGTGCCGGGGGCGGCGGCCTACCGCGTGGAGGTGTTCGCGCCGAACGGGCGCACCGTGGTGGCCGATACGGTGAGCGACTCCACCTTCGTGCTGCCGGCTCCTGAAGTGGGGGACCAGCTGCGGTGGATGGTGACCGCGCTGCACGGCGACGGACACGAGGTCCGGTCGCCGGCGGAGCGGGTGAGATAGAGAAGGCGGGAAGGCGGGAAGGTCGAGGTTCGGCTGTCGCTCTCACCGGTGAGAGCAATGTCGCGCCGGCCGCGTTCATCAGGTGGCGCCATCCGCCCCATTCCCCTTCGAGGAGACCTTCGTGACCAACCCTGCCACTGCCTCTTCCACCAGCACCGGCCTGGCCCCCAACGTGGCCGGCGCCCTCGCCTACGTGCTGGGCCCGATCACGGGAGTGCTCTTCCTCGTGCTCGAGAAGGAGAACCGGTTCGTGCGCTTCCACGCCGCGCAGTCGATCACGGTGGGGATAGCGCTCATCGCGCTGTCCATCGCGCTGTCCATCCTGTCCACCATCCTCGCGTTCATTCCCGTGCTCGGCTGGATCGTGGCGCTGCTGCTGAGCATCGGGCTCGGCATCGGCAGCTTCGTGCTGTGGATCATGCTGATGTGGCGCGCGTGGCAGGGGCGGGAGTGGGAGACGCCGGTGGCCGGCTCGTTCGCGCGCCGGATCGCCGGCTGACTGCGTGGTGTGGCGGCCACTGAGAGCCGCTGCACGGGAATCACGTTCATGCTGGCGGCGGGGATGGCGAGGGCCATCCTTCGCCGCCATCCGATTCAGGAGCTTCGCATGCGTCGTCGTCTCGTCGTCGCCGTTTCCTCGCTTGCCCTTGCACTCGTGCTGCCCGCGCGCGTCCACGCCCAGTTCGGCGGCCTCGTGCGCCGCGCGGCCGAGCGCGTGGTGAAGAAGGAGACATCCACGTCCAGCCAGCCGCAGATCGACGATGCGACGGTGACGCAGATGCTCGCCGGCCTCACCGAGGAGGCGAGGATCGCCGACTCCATCGGCCGTGCGACGCTGGCGGAGAACGCGGAGGTCTTCGGCCAGGTGGATGGGTTCCTGAAGCGGTACGCGACGTACGCCGCGTCCCGTGACAGGGAGCGCCGTGCCGGCGAGGAATATCAGGCGTGCATGAGCGGCCCGGGACAGGAGCTCGCGTCGATGCAGGGTGCGTCGGCCGGTCCGCCGCCGGGCGCGATGGCGTTCGCGCAGCGCATGGAGAGCATGAGCGACGAGGAGCGCGATGCGTTCCAGGCGAAGATGGACAAGCTGGAGAAGGAGGCGAAGGCAGCGGAGAAGAGCGGCAACGTGGCCGAGCAGCAGCGCATCCGCGGGGAGATCCAGAAGCTCACCGGCATGCCCATGACGCCCGCGGCGGCGCCGCGCAGCCAGGCGGACGTCAGGAAGATGCAGGCTGCCGCCGCCCGCATGGACAAGTGCAAGCGGCCGCAGATGTCCGCGGTGCAGCCACCGGCGCCGATCATGGTCCGCCCGCTGGTGAACGAGGGGGGCACGACGAAGTTCGCGCCGACGGCGACGCGCGAGATCGGTGATTCCGCCGCCGCCCAGGCGTACCTCACGTCGCTCCGCAGCATGAAGGTGGGCAGCGCGCCGATCGATCGCGGCGCGAAGGCAGCGGGGATGGACGCGGGCCGCTACGCGCTGCTGCGCGAGCGGGTGCTCAACATCTACGCGAACTCCCTGCTGCGGGACAGCGAGGCGCATCCGTCCGGCTTCACCGACGAGGAGTACGAGGCGCTCGAGGCGCATCGCCCGAAGATCCTCGGCACGGCGCGTCGCCTGAAGGAGCTCGGGGCGTTCTGATGTCGTGGCGGGTCCGCCGGTCGTCGCATGCACGTGCGACGACCGGCGTCACGCTGGCCGCCGTCGCGCTGACCGTCGTGAGTGCGGCATCGGCGGTCGCGGCGCAGCTCGACGACCCGCTGCCGTCGTCGTCGCTCGCCGTCGTGGTGGACGGCCGCGAAGTCACCTGGTGGCGCTCCGGCCGTGCGCCGCGTGCATGGGGATCGGCGAACCCGGAGGTCGCGCGCGCGGTGCGCTGGCACGACACCACCGATGCCGTGGCGTGGGGGGAGCTGTCACTGCGCGGCACGGGGGAGGCGCGGCGCACCGACGTCGTCCTCGTGCGCATCGATCCGCGGCGCGCGATGCTGCGGCTCGACCTGCCGCCAGCCGATGCGTCGCCGTCGGGGTGGCTGTCGCCGGCGGGATGGACGATCGCGCTCGCGCCCTCCACGGCACGGGTGGCGCTGAACGCGGGGCAGTTCACCTCGGGCGGCGCGTGGGGGTGGCTGGTGCGAGACGGGCTGGAGATCCAGCCACCGAGCCGCGGCCCACTCGCCGCGGCGGTCGTGGTGGACCGTACGGGGAGCGTGCGCATCGTCCCGTGGCGTGATGTCGCATCGGTGCGTGCGCGGGGCGGCATCGCACAGGCGTTCCAGTCGTATCCCGCGCTGCTCGAAAGAGGGCGCGTGCCTCGCGAGCTGCAGCACGCCGGGCTCGGCGTGGACGTGGCGCATCGCGATGCGCGGCTGGCGCTTGGCGTGCTTCCCGACGGGCAGGTGCTGATCGCGCTCACGCGATTCGCGGGGCTGGGGGGCGTGCTGGATCGGCTGCCGTTCGGGCTCACGACGCCGGAGATGGCGGCGCTGATGGGCGCGCTGGGGTGCGAGGACGCCGAGCTCCTCGACGGCGGCGTGTCCGGCCAGATGATGGTCCGGGATGCCGCCGGCGAGGTGCACGAGTGGCCGGGGATGCGCCAGGTGCCGGTGGGGCTGGTGGTGGTCGGGCGGTAGGCGACGCGAGGCCGGCGCTGCGCTTCGCTGTCACTTCCATCACTACTATTGATTCTCGACGGGAATCCGGTGGAGCACCGCGGGCGGACCCGTTGGCCACCGGGTGATGCCGCCGCCCGGGCTTCGCTCCGCTCGTGGGACTGCCTGTCTTCGCTCCGGCCGTCGAGGCTCGCGGGCGCAACCAGATCCGTTCGTCGTAGCGCCATGGTAATGTGCCCCGTCAGCGGAGCGTCATCCATCGGTTGCGCGCAGCAGCGAAGGGGCGCGCGGGAGGGGGCAGGCAGTACCGAGTGGGGGGCTGGGCGATTAGACTGTGAGGACGCCGGGACGGGTGTTTGCCCGGGCGTGGCGCGGAGGAATGCGCCAGAGGCCAGGTAGCTCAGTTGGTAGAGCAGCGGACTGAAAATCCGCGTGTCGGCGGTTCGATTCCGTCCCTGGCCACTCGAAGGAAGACTTCACAGAGCGCCCGGCGAACTGCCGGGCGCTTTTTCGCTCACCGCCCGATCCAGTACGTTGCCTTGACCAGGAACACGTTGTCAGGCCGGTCCGCGACCAACGCCCGCGTGTCGCGACGGAAGTCGATGTTCCCGTACTCGTCGCCACCCGAGCGCTGCTGCGTCCAGACGAAGAAGATCGTCGAGCCTGGACGGTACTCCCACCGGAGCACGGCCGTACCGCGCAGGGAATGCGTGGTGAAGTTCGGGTCGCCGAAGGTGAACGGTGCCGCCGGACCGGTGCCGTCGGGATCCACGGTGTACTGCGCCGTGGCGGGATCGCGCGTGATGGTCCCGATGTCGCGGCCGTACTCGAGCTTCGTTCGCGTCCTCGGCGCCGCGAACTCGCGGAACCGCTCGTAGTTGCCGCTCGCCACGAACGGCTGCGCATAGAGCTGCAGCGTCATGTCCGGACGCAGTGTCCAGTTGACGCGCGTCTCCATCGAGAGCGTGCGCGTGGTGATGTAGGCGAAGACGTAGCGCGAGCCGGCGAACGTGGTCGCCGTGGGATCCTTGACCGTCGTCACGTACTGGGCTGCGTCCTCCGCCCAGTTCCACCGGGGTGAAAGCTGGATGAAGACGTTGCCGGCCGGCTTGAGGGCCACGCCGGGGGTGAAGCTCCAGCTCCTCGTGCCGTCGAACCCGACGGAATAGCCGTTCTGGACGTTCCACACCGCCCGGCCGCGCGGGTCGGTGGACACGCCGAGCTGATAGTAGTCGTACCCGACGGCGCCGAGCACCGGGCCGCCGCGGCTCAACCGATCGTCCAGCACGTTGTGGCTCCGCGACCAGTAGGAGCGCATCACCCAGTAGTTGTTGAACTCGATGCTGTTGAAGGCGTACTGCTCGAGGTCGGTGCGGTCGCCGTCGAAGTTGTACTGCGTCTGGCCGCCGTAGCTGAGGAAGGCCGAGCGGTACCAGCGGCCCGGCGTGACCCACTGGCGGGCGAGGTTGCCGTTCATCCAGCGGTAATCCGTGCGCGAGATGATGGAGAGGTCGTTCACCTCGAAGCCCGGGCTGCGCCAGTTCTGCTGGAGCTCCCAGAGCCAGTTGCCGTTCTCCTTCGCCACGCGCGTGTAGAGGCCGTAGCCCTGCATCGACGTCGCCGTCGTGTCGTAGCGCGTGGAGAAGAGCCCGTCCGACGTGACGTCGCGATCCGGCCGCTGGTAGTAGTGGGTGGGCGAGCGCTGGGTGAGCGCGATGGCCTGCTGCGAGCCGCGGACATCGGACGCCATGAGCGCGCCGCGCCAGCGATAGACGCGGTTGTGCCAGCTGTGGCTCCAGTCGAATCCGCCGACCGTCGCATTGCTCCGCAGCCGATCGGTGAGCACCGTGTCCCCGCCGAGCGCGCGAACGGTGGAGGTGACGATGCCGCCGACCGTGGTGGCGCCGTTGCGCAGCTCCTTCTTCGCCCTGCCGACGAAATAGTTCGTCATCGGCTCGACCGTCTGCGTGCGCTCCGGGCCGCCGGATTCCGTGACGAAGTGGGCCTCCTCGCGGCTCGTGACGGCGTCGAGCAGCCCCACGGTGTACCCGTTCCGTGTGCGGCCGGTGATCTTCGCGGCGCCGAGGATCGTGGCGGCGTCCGGCGTCTCCGAGTAGAGGGAATTGCTGCTGACGAGGCCGTTGAGCTGCGGCGGCCGGCCGATGCGCCGCGAGTAGAAGGCGCTGAGGCTCGAGACGTTGTTGCAGTTGATGCAGCTCAGGCCACCGAAGCTGAACGCGCTGCGGTTGGCGACGAAGAAGGGCCGTTTCTCGTCGAACGACACCTCGTATGCCGAAAGGTTCAGCAGGGCAGGGTCTACCTCGACCTGGCCGAAGTCCGGGTTGATCGTGGCGTCGAGCGTAAGGCTGGACGTCAGGTTGTACTTGATGTCCGCTCCCGCGTTGACGTTTGCCGTCGTGCTGTTGTGGTACGGATCGCTCGGGTCGGCATACTTGAACTGCCCACGCGACACCACGTAGGGGAGGAGCTCCGCCTGCCTCGGCACCCTGGCGATGTCGAGCCCTTCGAGGTGTCCGAAGTAGGCGGGTCCCGAGCTCTCGTTGCGTCGACGAAAGGACCATTCGTCCTGCTCGTTGAGGCGGTCAACGTAGCGCCAGAGCTGCATCCCCCACGTCTGGACGTGCCCGCTCGAGAAGCGGAGCTGCGAGTACGGGATCCGCATCTCGGCCGTCCACCCCTCCCCCGTCACACGTGCGGCGCCTTCCCAGACCGGGTCCCACGACGGGTCGCCGTTGAACTGGTCGCCACGCACGCCGGCGGGATTGATCTCGAACCAGACCTCGTCCAGGTGGTTGTGGTAGGGGTCGAGGGCGATGGCGAACTTGTCGGTAGTGAGCGAGTTGAACGAGCCGTTGTTGCCGTCGGCGGCGAGGAGCTGGTCGCGCCGCGCGAGCGGGGCGCGGATGCCGGCGGCGCCCATCGGCTCGCTCATGCGCGCGCCGACATAGAGCGCGTCGTCGTCGTAGAGGATGCGGACCTCCGTGGCGAGCGAGGCGTCGGCGCCCTCGTCGGGCTGCGACTGCCGGAACTTCGTGATCGGCGTGGCGGCGGCCCAAGCGGCTTCGTCGAGCCTGCCGTCGATCGTGATGGGTCCGGCGCGCCGAACGCCGGCCGCCGATGGAACGACGTGATCCGGCGCGCTCGGCGCCTGTGCGGCGAGGGGGCATGCAAGCGCGGACAGGGCGATGACGCGTTGCGTGAGGTGCTTCAGCGAAACGGGCGGCATGGGCGGTGGAGTAGGACGTCAGCCTGGGACGTCCATTAGATGGCCACCGCCGCCAAACGGTTGGAATGCAGCTGCGGGAACTCCGGGCATGCTCATGGCATTGCCTGTGTGTCCATGCAATTCCAGCAGCCACCAGACGCACCAGCAGACCCGATGACCGGAAAGGCATTCACGCCCGCACGACTGGGCCGCATCACCCTCTCGAACCACCTCGTCATGGCGCCGATGACCCGGAGTCGCGCGCCCGGCAACGTGCCGAACGAGCTCATGGTCGAGTACTACCGCCAGCGCGCCTCGGCCGGCCTCATCATCACCGAGGGCACCGCGCCCGCGCCGGAGGGGCTCGGCTACGCACGCATCCCCGGCCTCTTCAATGACGAGCAGGTGCGCGGCTGGCGCCTCGTCACCGACGCCATCCACGACGCCGGCAGCCAGGTGTTCGTCCAGCTCATGCACGCCGGCCGCGTCTTCCACGAGCTGAACCTTCCCGCCGGCACGCAGGGCGTCGCACCGTCTGCCATTGCCGCGGCGGGCCAGATGTGGACCGACCAGCAGCAGCTCCAGTCCATGGGAACGCCGAGGGCACTCTCCACCGACGAGCTCGCGACGGTGCGCGACCAGTTCGTGCGCAGCGCCCTGCTTGGAATCGAGGCCGGCTTCGACGGCGTGGAGCTGCACGGCGCGAACGGCTACCTCCTGGAGCAGTTCCTCCACCCGCAGAGCAACCAGCGCACCGACGCGTACGGCGGGAGCGTGCAGAACCGCGCGCGGTTCGTGCTCGGGGTGACGCGCGCCGTCGCCGACGCCATCGGCGCCGACCGCACCGGCATCCGACTCTCGCCGTGGAGCATGGCCAACGACCTCACGCACTATCCCGAAATCGACGAGACCTACGGCTATCTCGCCGAGGAGCTGCAGAAGATCGGCATCGTGTACCTGCACCTCGTGGATCACTCGCGTCTCTCCGCGCTCGACTCGGCGTCGGCCACGGCGACGATCGTGCGCGACACGTTCGCGAACACGCTGATCCACGCCGGCAACTACACCACGCTCGAGGCGATCGAGGAGACGCTCGCCGATCCGCGTCCGGCGCTCGTGGCCATGGCGCGTCCGTTCATCGCCAATCCGGATCTCGTGGAGCGCCTGCGACTCGGCCTGCCGCTGGCCGAGCCGGACCGCGCGACGTTCTATTCGCCCGGCCCCAACGGCTTCGCCGACGGGTACACGGATTACCCGACCGCCGAGGAGACGACGTCAGTCTGATTCAGCGGGCTCGCCCGGTGTGTAGCCGATGCACCGGAGCACCGGCAGCCGGGGGTACTTCGGAAAGCGCGTGTCGCTGAAGGAGCGCTGGCACAGGTAGAAGGCCGAGCGCCGCGTGCGGACCACCCGGCAGTGGACGCA
>CAMLIU010000066.1 GCA_946479995.1 uncultured Gemmatimonadota bacterium
ACCGGCCGCGACGTGGACGCTGCCGAGGCCGAGCGCATCGGCCTCGCGGCGATGGTCGCCCCTGACGACGCATTCGCCGACTCCGTCGCCAGCTACGCGAGGCGCATGGCCCACGGCGCGCCAGTGGCGCACGCGCTCACCAAGCGCCTGCTGCTCCACGCGCTCGACCAGCCCCTCGACGCGCAGCTCCGCGAAGAGCTCGCGCACATCAAGTACTGCTTCACCACCGCCGACGTGCGCGAAGCGATGACCGCCTTTCGCGAGAAGCGCTCCCCCCGCTTCGAGGGACGGTAGGGGACTGGCGCGCTTGCGCCGCCACCGCCCGTGATGAAGGTTGCCCACGCTGGTGAACCCTCTCCCGATTGCACCGTGCGTCTGACGTCACTTCGCCTCTTCGTCCTCGCTGCCGCGGTCGCGGCGGCACCCGCCGGCGCGCAGAAGCCCGCCCCCTATCGCATTGCGTACCGCGTCGCCATGCCCGACCCGGCCGCGCACCTGTACGAGATCGCCATCGACGTGGACGGGATCCGCGGCGACTCGCTTCCCCTCCAGCTCCCCGTCTGGTCGCCGGGCCGCTACGCGAAGATGGATTTCGCCAAGAACATCCAGGACGTCGTCGTCACCGACGCGGCTGGCAAGGCGCTGCCGTGGGGGAAGACCACCGGCTCGCGCTGGGTGGTCGGCACGCGAGGCGCCCGCGGCGTCCGCGTGCGCTACCGCTCGTTCGACAACCAGCTCTCGGGGACCTTCAGCGTGCTCGACACCGCGCACGCCAACTGGAACGGCGCGTCCCTGTTCATGTACGTCGAGGGACACAAGCAGGACCCCGTCACGCTCGCCATCACGCCCTACGATGGCTGGCACATCATGAACGGCGACACGCGCCAGCCCGACCAGCGCCAGTACCGCTTCGAGAACTACGACCGCCTGATCGACACTCCTACCGAGGTGGCGCCGGCGTTCATGGTGGATTCCTTCGTCGTGGATGGCCGCACCTACCGCACGATGGTGCATCACAACGGCGCGCCACCCGCCGGCGTGCGCGAGCGCTTCGTGCGCGACGTCGAGAAGATCGTCCGCTACGAGAACTCGGTCTTCTCCGCTCCGCCGCTCGACCACTACACCTTCCTCTTCCACATCGGCTACGCCGGCGGCGACGGGATGGAGCACCTCTACTCCACCCAGATCATCGACCGGCGTCCGTGGGTGGATTCCCTCGTCGTGCTCCCCGGCATCGGCACCGCAGCGCACGAGTACTTCCACGTGTGGAACGTGAAGCGCGTGCGCCCGCTGGCGCTCGGCCCCTTCGACTACACCCGGGAGCAGTACCAGCCGAGCCTGTGGGTGGCCGAGGGGTGGACGCAATACTACGGCATGGCGGCGCTGCACCGCGCGGGTATCACGGATCGCGACGAGTTCTATCGCTCGATGGCCAGCCTCATCCGCGCCAACCTCACCGCCCCGGGGCGCAAGGAGGTCTCGGCGCGCATGGCATCGTTCCACGCGCCGTTCTGGGATGGCGCCGTGCAGCAGCAACCCACCAACGGCAGCCAGACCTTCTTCAGCTACTACACCAAGGGCGCCGGCCTCGCGCTCTACCTGGACCTGTACATCCGGCAGAAGTCCGGCAACAAGCGCTCGCTCGACGACGTGTTCAACACGCTCAAGCACATGGTGTGGGACGCGCCGAATGCGAGCTACTACCTGCAGGGCCGCGGCTACACGGAGGCGGACGTCGAGCGCGCGGCCAGCCAGGTCGCCGGCGAGGACATGCACCCCTGGTTCGAGCGGTATGTAGGCGGCACGACGGATCTCGACTACGACGCGCTCCTCGCGGGAGCCGGGCTGCGCCTCGTGCGTGACGATCGCTGGCGCATCGAGGAGCTTCCTGGCGCGACCGACGCGCAGCGCGCGGTGCGGGAGGGATGGATCTCCGGACGTCACCAATGAGGTGAGTGCTGCCCTCGGCGGTCACGCCTTGGGCAGCCACTTCGACGTCAGGCTGCCTCGCGCCGCTCCACCCGCGGGGTGACGCGCGTGTCGCGCGCCACGGTGATGATCGCCACGCCGGCGAGGATCACCGCCGCCGCCAGCACGGTGCGCATCGTGAGCGGCTCGTGCGCGAAGGCCCAGCCGAGCAGCACGGCTACGACCGGGTTCACGTATGCATAGGTCGAGGCGCGCGCCGCCGTGGTGTGCGACAGCAGGTAGAAGTACGCGGTGAATCCCACCAGCGACCCGAAGGTCACGAGGTAGAGAAAGCCGAGCAGCGAGCGCTGGGTGACGTGGCCGAGATCGAGGCGCGTCAGCTCGCCCACGAGGGTGCCGGCCGCCAGCAGGCACAGGCCGCCGGCGAACATCTGCGTTCCGGATCCGTTGATGGATGTGGTGGGACGGGGCGCCTGCTTCGTGAGCAGCGAGCCGATGGCCCAGGACAGAGACCCCGCCATCAGCACCAGCGCGCCGACCGTGCTCACGGCCCCGCCTCCGCCGTGCAGCGAGTCAGGGCCCACGAGCAGGCCGAGCCCCACGAGGCCGAGCGCGAGCCCGACGAACACCGGCGCCGCGGGACGGCGGCCGCCGGGACGCAGCCAATCGAGCAGCACCATCCACAGCGGGACGACGGCCACGAGCAGCGCGGCGATCCCCGATGGCACACGCGTCTCCGCCCAGACCACGGCGCCGTTTCCGCCGAGCAGCAGCAGGGCGCCGCTCATGAGCCCCGTCCGCCAGTCGGTGCGCGAGGGTCGCTCGGCATGCTGCACCAGCCGCGACCAGAGCAGGAGGAGCAGGCCGGCGATGGTGAACCGCGCCCCCGCCATGAGCAGGGGCGGCAGCGTCTCCACGGCGAAGCGGATGGCGAGGTAGGTGGAGCCCCAGATCACGTACACGGCGGCGAAAGCCGCCAGGAGGCGCGTGCGCATCGGCGGAAAGTAACGACGCTCGATCGCTTTCACGGTTCACGGTTCACGGTTCGCGGTTCACGTGCCGTCTCCTCTTGCTTAACAAGTTCTTTTGATGTATAATTGACTTGTAAACTAAATGGGCGATGCCATGACCACACTCGCGTCACTTCCCGAAGTCCCTCCTGCGTCCACGGCGCAGCGCGACGCGGAGTTTGCCCGTGAGGCGCTTCCCTGGCTCGACGACGTCTATCGCTTCGCTCTCTCGCTCACGCGCGACGAGGCCGACGCCGATGACGTGGTGCAGGAGACCTTTCTTCGCGCCTATCGGTCGTGGCACACATTCATCCCGGGGACCGATTGCCGGCGGTGGCTGTTCACCATCTGTCGCAACGCGTTCCTCCGCTCCCGCGAGCGGCAGCGTCCCACCATCGACCTCGAGGACGGCGAGCAGGACGCGCTGGCTGCGGGCTCGGTGTACGCGGCGGCGCGCGAGCGCGGCTACGATGACCTCTACGCCCGTCTCGACATCGGCCCCGCGCTGCGCGAGGCGATCGACGACCTGGCCGAGCCCTTCCGCTCCGCGGTGATCCTGGTGGACGTGGAAGACCTCAGCTACGAGGCGGCGGCGGAAGTGATGGAGGTGCCCATCGGCACCGTGCGCTCCCGCTTGTTCCGCGGGCGACGACTGCTCCAGGAGAAGCTCGCCTCGCTCGCCGCGGAATACGGACTCGGCCCTGCGGCTGCGGAGGCGATGCGATGAGCGCGCCGAAGCAGGACCAGCTCGAGTCGCTCGGCCTGTCCGCGTCGTGTGCCGACGTGGTGCGTCATCTCTGGGACTACCTGGACGACCAGCTCACCCCCGACGGCGCCGAGCGACTGAAGACGCACATGGCATCGTGCGCGAAGTGTCGCGGCTACTCCGACTACCAGTCGTGCTTTCTCGAGGCTGCTGCGAAGCTCCGCGCCCAGCTCGATGCACCCGACTCGCTCCGCACGAAGCTCGCGGAGGGATTGAAGTCGGAAGGCTGCTCGTGCTGGGAGGCGGTGAAGAAGGGGAAAGACTGAACAACGGGTAAACGGTACCTCGTACCCGATACCAGGTACGCGGTACCATTTACTGATTGTGGTGTCCGCGAAGAGCTATCCCTTCCCGCCCGTTCACCACCGCGATCGAGCTCACTTCCAGGTCCGGCGCCAGCGTCGCCGCCACCGAGCAGTACTTCTCGTGCGACAGCGCGATCGCGCGTTCCACGTGCACCGCGTCGATCCCGGCGCCATCCACGATGTAGCGCAGCTCCACCTTCGTGAACCGCCGCGGCAGCTCCTCACGCCGCTCGCCGCGCGCCTCGACGCGGAGCCGCTCCACGGGAGTGCGCCGCTTCGCCATGATGTCCACCACGTCCACCGCCGAGCAGGCCGCGAGGGCGCTCAGCAGCCCGTCCACCGGGGACTGCCCCGTGACGCCCTCACCATCCAGGCGCGAAGTCGGCCCGCCGGGCCGGCCGGTGTCGAAGCGATGCTCGCCCACCCACGCCACCTCGACGCGCGACTCGCGTCTGGGCGGCGAGGATTCCGTGGCGCCTGCCGCCGGGTTGTCCATTCCGTTGGTCATGCTCACCTCTCGATCGGAGCGCGAACGGCGTTGCCCCACTCCGTCCAGCTCCCGTCATAGTTGCGCACGCGGTCGTAGCCGAGGAGGTACGTGAGCACGAACCAGGTGTGCGACGATCGTTCGCCGATACGGCAGTAGGCCACCACGTCGTCGCTGGACTCGAGCCCGGCCTCGCGCTCGTAGAGGGCGCGCAGCTCGCCGGCGCTCCGGAATGTGCCGTCGGCGTTCGCGGCGCGGGACCACGGCACGTTGCGCGCGCCCGGGATGTGGCCCCCGCGCATCGCCCCCTCCTGCGGATAGTCGGGCATGTGCAGCTTCGCGCCACTGAACTCGTCCGGGCTCCGCACGTCCACCAGCTTGCCGTGCTTGTTCACGTGCGCCAGGACGTCGGGCATGAAGGCACGGATACGCTCGTCGTTGCGCGCCGGCGCCACGTAGCTCGACGGAGCCACCGTCGGTACCTCGGTGACCATCGGCCTCCCCTCGGCTTCCCACTTCGCACGGCCGCCGTCCAGGATCTTCCCGTTGCGGAAGCCGAACAGCTCGAACACCCACAGCGCGTACGTCGCCCACCAGTTGCTCTTGTCACCGTAGAACACCACCGTGGTGCTCTCGTCGATGCCGAGCCGCCGGAGAAGTGCCTGGAACTGCTCGCGCCCGATGTAGTCCCGCATCAGCGGGTCGTTGAGGTCGATGTGCCAGTCGATCTTCAGCGCGCCCGGGATGTGGCCCATGTCGTAGAGCAGCACGTCCTCGTCGCTCTCCAGCACGCGGATCTTCGGGTCCTCGAGGTGCTGCGCCAGCCAGTCGGTGCTGACGAGCGCTTCGGGGTGTGCGTACTCTCGGGCGGCGATGTCTCGGTCGGTCATGATGGGGCGGAAGAGGATGCGTCTCGCGAACCAATCCGCGGAGCGGATGAGAGGTTCGTGGGATCGGTGCTGGATCGCGTGTTCAGCGCGCCGCCGCGTGCGGATGGCGGCAGTTGCCCGATCCAGTCGAGGATCGCCGCGGCGTGCGACTCCCAGCCGGGCTCGCCGAACAGGAAGTGCCCGTGTCCGTGCGCGACATGCAATGGCGCGTCGTACCGCTGGGCGATCCGTTTCGCCACACCGAGTGGCACGAATCGGTCCTCGTCGCCACTCACGACGAGCATGGGGGTGCGCGTGACGCTCAGGTCGGCGTCGCTCGTGCCGATGGCCGCCTGGCGTGCCGCGCGGCCACTGTCGGGCACGAAGCGGATCCGGTGCTGCTCACGCTCGCCCGCCGGCACCCGGTTGAGCACGAGCGCATCGATGTCCCTCGGACGGGGAAGGAAGGCGCGCGAGAAGAGCAGGGCAGGGAGGTAGCGCGGCATCCGCAGCGCCAGCGCGGGGCTGAGCACCGTGATGCCGCGCGGCGGAGCGGAAGACACCAGCACCGCGGCGCGCACGAGGTTCCGTGACGCCAGCAGCAGTCCGACGAGCCCACCCAGCGAATGCCCGATCACGATCGGCCGGTCGAGCGCCTTGGCCGCCTCGGCGGCATCGTGGCAGTACGCCGCGATGGAGGTACGTCCGATGGAGGGAATCGGCGGAGCGGGGGGATGTCCGCGAAAGCTCAGCGCCGCCGCCGGATGGCCGCGTTCGGCGACGAGTGGCAGGAACTGCTCGTACACCCAGCTGCCGGCGAACAGACCGTGCAGGCAGAGCACGGGGGCACCGCGCGGCGACTCGACGTCCACGGTGTCCAGGTGCAGCGAACCGAGCCGATGGGGAAGCATGCGGGACTATCGGGCGAAGAGAGCGGGGTGTCAACACTCTCGCTACGACGGCAACGGCGAGTACTGCCTACGTCGGTCACCCTCGCTCGATCTCCCGCACGATCCGCTTCCACACCACCGCCCGCGCCAGCCGGAGGAAGTTCGCCCGCGCCACCGGGTCCGTCCGCAGGAACTCCTCGACGCGCAGGCCGCCCTTGCGAGCGTTGCAGGCACAACACGCCGTCACTAGGTTCCCGGAGGAGTGGTCGCCGCCGCGCATTCGCGGCTGGACGTGATCGACGGTGAGCGCGCCAACGTCGAACCGCTCTCCGCAGTACACACATCGGTAGTCGTCGCGCTCGAAGACCTGCTCCCGTCGCATGGATCCGCTGCTCCCTCCGCTTCCCTCTCGTCGCAACCTGCTCAACGCCGCCCAGCGCTACCTGCTGGAGCCGACCGAGGAGCAGCTGGAGCGTGCCGCTGGCGAGCCCCCCCGTCTCACTTCCCAAGCCATCCAGAAGGTCAGCATGTCCCGCTCCCGCGAACGCATCCTCGCCAACGTCGACGACATGTACCGCGAAGCATTCGAGCGGGCCAAGGCGGCTGGAGACGAGGCCCAGATGGCGACCCTCGATTTCGCCTACCGGCGCGAGCAGCTGTACTTCGAGATTCTGCTGGACGTGCGGGACGCGCTGGAGCGGCGATAAACCACAACCGAAGTACTGCGTACCTCGTACTTCGTAGCGGGACCCGGCTGGACGCTTCTGCAATGCGCCGACGCGCCACTCGCAACGAACGACGGTCGTCAACGACGGTCCGTCGCACGGTAACGGCCTCGAGTCACATTGGGAGGCCCTCCCCCCCGGGTCCTCGTACGTGGTACGCAGTACGAGGTACTTCAGCTGTCGTTCGGCAGCTACTGCCCCCGCGGCTCCCGTCCGAAGATCGACCCCGTCGTCCCCTCCAGCTGCGGCTGCGCCTTCGGCCACTTGAGCGAGGCGATGATCGACGCTGCCAGCACCACCAGCACCACGCCGAGCGAGAGCAGGATCGGGATGTGGACCCAGTTCTCGATCAGCATCTTCACGCCCACGAAGGTGAGGATCACCGCCAGCCCGTATTTCAGCAGGTGGAACTTCGTCACCACGCTCGCCAGCAGGAAGAACAGTGAGCGCAGGCCGAGCACGGCGAAGATGTTGGACGTGAAGACGAGGAACGGGTCGCGCGTGATGCCGAAGATCGCCGGGATGGAATCCACGGCGAAGATCAGGTCCGT
>CAMLIU010000067.1 GCA_946479995.1 uncultured Gemmatimonadota bacterium
GGGCCTGGGGGGGGCCCCCCGCGGGGGGGGCGCGGCCACCCTCGGCGGCGCACGGCGACGATCTCGCGGCGTTCTTCAGCGCCGTGAGCGGCGGCATCGCCGTGGACGTCGGCGTGCTCGAGCGCAGCGACCGCGTGCTCGTGCTCCCGGGTGATTTCGGCTGGGACGACGTGGGTACGTGGGCAGCGCTCAAGCGCGTGCGGCAGTGCGACGACGAGGGGAACGCCCTCTCCGGGCTCGTCCATGCGCTGGAGTCGCGCGACAACGTGGTGCATGCCGACGGGAACGCCGTCGTCCTGTACGGGGTACGCGACCTGGTCGTCGTGACTCGCGACGGCCTGACGCTGGTCACCACGGTGGACAAGGCGTCGGACCTCAAGACGCTGATCCAGTCGTTGCCCACCGCCCTTCGCGACCAGGAATGAGCGCCGTCTTCCTGTACGACGACGCGCGCGCCCGACGCTTCGAGCCGTTCGCACTGACGCGCCCCATCGGGGAGACGCGCGCCGGTGCGCTGCTCGTGCGCGAGCGCTGGGCGCGCGCGCTCGGCCTGCCGGTGAGCGGACACGTCACGTCCGACTTCCTTGCCGGGTTCGACGAGGCGGAGGCGGCACCGGTAATGGACGCGGATGCGGAGCTTTCCGCCGGTTCCTGGCTCGTGAATGCGCGCTTCGCGCCGTCGCTCGAGGCGGCCCCACGCGGTGAGGTGCTCTCCGCCGACGGTCGCATCGCGGCCGTGCAACTCCGGACTCCACTCTCCGTCGATTCGCTGCGCGATGGTATGATGCGGCTCGAGGAGCTCACGACCTCGGGCGGGCAGATCGCCGAGGTGCGGGGTCAGTGGCTGGAGAACGTGTGGGACTACGTCGCCTGGCTGCCGCAGATGCTGACTGACGACATCACGCTGCTCGGGGCCGACATGCCGCAGGAGACGCCGGCGGGCGCGCTGCGGATGGGGGAGCACAGGCTGTTCGTCGAGCGCGGCGCAGTCGTGGAGCCGCACGTGTGCTTCGACCTGTCGGCGGGCCCGGTCCTGCTGCGCGCCGGCTCGCACATCCAGGCCTTCACTCGCCTCTGCGGCCCCGTGTACGTGGGCGCCGGCAGCACCGTGACGACGGACCGTATTGCCTGCGCATCCATCGGCGACGTGTGCAAGGTGCACGGCGAGGTGAGCAACGTGATCTTCATCGGCCACGCCAACAAGGGACATGACGGCTTCGTCGGGCACTCCATCCTCGGCCGCTGGGTGAACCTCGGCGCGGGCACGATCACGAGCAACCTCAAGAATACGTACGGCACGGTACAGCTCTGGACGCCGGAGGGCATTCGCGAGACGGGCATGCAGTTCCTCGGTACATTGTTCGGTGACCACGCGAAGACCGGCATCGGCCTGCGGCTGACCACGGGCACGGTGATCGGCGCGGCGGCGAACGTGTACGGCTCGGTGATGCCGCCCAAGGCGGTAGCACCGTGGGGGTGGGGCGAAGCGGGTTCGCTCGCGGCGTATCGGATGGACAAGTTCCTCCAGGTCGCGGAGCGCATGATGGCACGGCGCCACGTGACATTGAGTGAGAGCGCGAAGCGGCAGCTGCGGGCGTCGTACGAGCGACGGTGGAGGTTCGAGTCGTGAGGCTGTGGGTGCTGGGAAGCGGGAGTGGGGGCAATGCCGTGCTCGTGGAGGCGGGCGACAGCCGCGTGCTGGTGGACGCCGGCTTCGGCACGCGAGAGCTGGCGACCCGGATGCGTGCCGTCGGCGTGTCGCCGGCGTCAGTGGAGGCGTGCATCGTGACCCACGAGCACACGGATCACGTGAAGGGCGCGGCGGCCGGCGCGCGCAAGTGGGGCTGGGCGCTGTACGCCAGCGCGGGCACGATGGACGCGTGGCCTGAGCTGCGCGGCGCCGGGTGTTCGGCGATCACCCCCGACGAGCCGCTCGCCCTCTCGCGCCTGGACGTCACTGCGAAGAGCACCCCTCACGATGCGGCGAGCCCGGTCGGCGTGCGGCTCGCCTGCCGCTCGACCGGCGCCACGGCGGTGGTGTGCACCGACATCGGCCACGTGAGCGATGGTGTCCGCACCCTGTGCGCGGGCGCGGACCTGCTGGTGCTGGAGTCGAATCACGACGAGGGAATGCTGCGCGCGGGCCCCTACCCGCCCTTCCTGCAGCGGCGCATCGCCTCGCGGACTGGCCACCTCTCCAATCGCGCGAGCGCGGAGCTGGCGCGGGACCTCGTGCATCGCGACCTCGCACACGTGGTGCTCGCGCACCTGAGCGAGAAGTGCAATGATCATGGGATCGCGCGGGCAGCCACGGCGGATGCGCTTCGGCGCACGCGTTTCCGCGGCACGCTCAGCGTGGCGCTGCAGCATGGCGTGGTAGGCCCGTTCCTGCCTCGCGCCGGTCGCGCGGAACCCGAGGCGCAGTACAGCCTGGCCCTGTAGGCGGCGTCGTTCGTCGCGCCGGAGCGATTCCTGCTTCGGAGGGGGGCGACCATGCCATCCGCTCGACCTCCACAAGCCGCCGACTGGCGACGATTTCCGGTGGGTGCCGAACCGGCGCCCGGCGGCGGGGTGCATTTCCGCGTCTGGGCCCCCCGGCGGCAGACGGTCGCCGTGGTACTCGGCGACGGAGAGCGGGCGACGGGCCTCACCCCCGAGGCGGGCGGATACTTCTCGGGGCTCGTGCGTGAGGCGTCCGCGGGAAGCACCTATCGCTTCCTGCTGGACGACGAAACCGCGCTACCGGATCCGGCGTCGCGGTTCCAGCCGGAAGGACCGCACGGCCCCTCGATGGTGATCGATCCGGCCACCTACCGGTGGCAACACCCGGATTGGCCGGGCGTCTCGCCAGCGCGGCGAGTGCTGTACGAGATGCACATCGGCACGTTCACTCCCGAGGGCACGTGGGGAGGGGCGCAGCGCGAGTTGCCTGCGCTCGCCGAGCTCGGCGTGACGGTGGTGGAAGTCATGCCCGTGCACGATTTCGCCGGCACCTTCGGGTGGGGGTACGATGGAGTGGACCTGTTCGCGCCCTCCCGCCTGTATGGCACCCCGGATGATTTTCGCCGGTTCGTGGACGCGGCGCACGGGCTGGGGATCGGCGTCATCCTCGACGTGGTCTACAACCACTTCGGTCCCGACGGCTGTCCGCTGCGCGAATACGCCGAGGCGTACTTCAGCGAGCGCTACACGACCGACTGGGGAGAGGCGATCAACTTCGACGACGCGCTGGCCGCTCCCGTACGCGACTTCTTCACGACGAATGCCCGCTACTGGATCTTCGAGTTCCAGCTCGACGGCCTGCGCATCGATGCGGCACAGAACGTCTACGACGACTCGCCGGTGAACATCCTGCGCGAGATCACGGAGGCGGTCCGGGACGCAGCACCCGGGCGGACGACCTACGTGATCGCCGAGGACGAGCCGCAGGACTCGCGGCTCGTGCGCCCGGCGAGTGAGGGAGGATTCGGGATGGATGCGCTGTGGAACGACGACTGGCACCACAGCGCGATGGTGGCCGCAACCGGCCGCGACGAGGCCTACTACGCGGATTATCGCGGCACGGCCGCGGAGTTCGTCGCCGCGGCGAAGTACGGCTTCCTCTACCAGGGACAGTGGTACACGTGGCAGCACCAGCGCCGCGGTACCCCGTCGAGGGACCTGTCGCCGTCGAAGTTCGTGCACTACCTGCAGAACCACGACCAGGTGGCGAACTCCTTCCGCGGGCAGCGCCTGCACGATCTCACGAGTCCCCGCGAGTTTCGCGCGCTCACTGCCCTGCTGCTCCTCGGCCCGCAGACTCCGATGCTCTTCCAGGGGCAGGAGTTCGCCGCGTCGAGCCCGTTCCTGTACTTCGCCGATCACAAGCCGGAGCTCATGGCGCTCGTACGCCGGGGCCGGGGCGACTTCCTGGGGCAGTTCGCCAGCCTGACGGCACCGCACATCCGCGAGCTGTTCATCGACCCGGGCGATCCGCAGACGTTCATGCGGTGCAAGCTCGACCACGGCGAACGCGATCGGCACGGCCCGATCTTCGCGCTGCATCGGGACCTGCTGGCGCTTCGCCGGGAAGATCCCGTGCTGCAGGAGCCCGACGAGGCGACGATCGATGGAGCCGTTCTGGCGCGGGGTGCGTTCGCCCTCCGCATGAGCCGCGGACGGGACGAACGATTGCTCATCGTCAACCTCGGCGAGCCGCTGATGCTGACGCGCGTGCCCGAGCCGCTGCTCGCGCCGCCGGCGTGGATGGACTGGCAAGTCGAGTGGTCGTCCGAGGATCCGTCCTACGGCGGCCTCGGAGTGCCGGAGTTCACTCCCACGATGGAAGGGTGGCGCTTTCCGGGCGGATGCGCGGTGCTGTTCGAGGGAGTCACCAGCGCGGATGAATCATGAAGCATGGATCTGACATGAACGACGCAGCACTCGATCGACCGGCATGGGTGGGAACGCCACCGGGAAACGGCTCGCTGCCCCTCGTGGACAACGAATGGCTCGTGACGAACGGCCTCGGCGGCTACGCGTCGGCCACCATCGGCGGCGTGATGACGCGCAAGTATCACGGCTACCTGATCGCGGCGCTTCCCGCGCCGCTGGGACGCATGGTGATGCTGCAGAACCTCTTCGCCTCGGTGCGGTTCGCGGACGGTCGCAAGGTGGTGCTCACCGGCCGCGAGCACGAGGACGCACCGCTGTACCTGCCGAGCCAGGACACGCTGCGCGACTTCCGACTCGAGTTCGGGATGCCGGTGTGGGAATACGAGGTGGAAGGTCTGCGCATCGAGCGCCGCGTGCTCATGCCGCATGGACAGAACACCGTGCAGGTGAGCTACCGCCTGCTCGCCGAGCCGACCACGCCCTGCCTGATCCGGCTCCGTCCCTTCGTGCACTTCCGCTCGTACGAAGCACCGGTCAACACGCCGCGCGCGACGCCCCAGCGCATCGAGCGCGGACCTGACCGGCTCGAGCTGCATGCCTGGGAGACGCTGCCGCCACTGCGCATCCTGGCGCACGGCGGACACGGCGCCTTCACGCCGAAGGAGCGGGAGGTGAAGGCAGTCGTCTATCGCCACGAGCGCGACCGCGGCTACGAGTGGGCCGGCGACGTCTGGAGCCCCGGTTACTTCGAGCTTCCCCTCACCGCCACGCGCGCCGCGGCGCTGGTCGCCTCCACCGATGAGTGGCAGGTGCTGGAGTCACTCTCCCCCGACGCCGCGCTCGACGCGGAGCTCGAACGTCGCCGCTCCCTGCTCCGACTCGCGGGCCGCGCGGCTGACGATCCGGTCGCATCGCGGCTCGTGCTGTCGGCGGACCAGTTCATCATCCGGCCCGCCACGCGCGTGGCCGACGATGCGCGAGCGCGCGCCACGGGTGAGGAGCGGCGCACGATCGTGGCCGGCTATCCCTGGTTCACCGACTGGGGACGCGACACGATGATCAGCCTCGAGGGGCTGACGCTGGACACGGGACGCCATCGCGAGGCGGCGTCGATCCTGCGCACTTTCGCCGACTACGTACGCGACGGGCTCATCCCCAACATGTTCCCCGACGGCGCCAACGAAGGGCTCTACCACACGGCGGATGCCACGCTCTGGTTCTTCCACGCGGTCCATCGCTACGTGGAGATGACGGGCCACCGGGACGTGCTGCGCGACATCCTGCCCCGCCTTCGCGACATCGTGCGACACCATCGCGCGGGAACACGCTTCGGCATCGGTGTGGACCCGGCGGATGGCCTGCTGCGGCAGGGGGAAGAGGGCTACCAGCTCACCTGGATGGACGCGAAGGTGGACGGCTGGGTCGTGACACCGCGCCGTGGAAAGGCGGTGGAGATCAATGCACTGTGGTACAACGCGTTGAGGCTGCTATCGGACTGGAACGAGGAGGAGGGACTGGGCGACGAGGCTCGGGAGCTCGCCGACGAGGCAGCCCGCGTGCGCGACTCGTTCAACCGCCGCTTCTGGTACGCCGACGGCGGCTACCTCTACGACGTGATCGACGGTGAGGCGGGCGACGACCCCGCCTGCCGCCCCAACCAGGTCTTCTCGATCTCGCTCGACCATCCGGTGCTCGACAAGTCGCGCTGGCTGCCGGTCCTCGACACGGTGCGCAGCCGGCTGCTCACGCCAGTCGGACTGCGCTCGCTCGCGCCGGGCCATCCCGACTACAAGCCGCGCTACTTCGGCGACCTGCGCGCCCGGGACGCGGCCTACCACCAGGGCACGGTGTGGGCATGGCTCATCGGGCCGTTCGTGGACGCCTGGCTGCGGGTGCATCCCGAGGACTGCGCCGGCGCGCGCTCCTTCCTGACCGGCCTCGTGCGGCACTTCGACGAGTTCGGCGTGGGAAGCATCGCCGAGATCTTCGATGCCGAGTCGCCGTACACGCCCCGCGGATGCACGGCGCAGGCGTGGAGCGTGGCGGAGCTGCTGCGCGCCTGGCTGAAGACGTCGGGGGAGGAGCCGGCGGACCGGAGAGCGAGACGCTGAAGGCTGAAAGCTGGAGTGGAAGGTGTGGGACGAACGCTGCGTCCGGAAAGCGTCGGGGAATCGCGAAGGGCGGGTCCGCGATCGCGGACCCGCCCTTCGTTTCTTCGCCTTTCAGCTTTCGCCTTTCGGCCTCAAGCCGTGGTCAGTACATCCCGCCCATGCCGCCGGCCGGGGCAGCCGGCGCCGGCTTGTCTTCCTTCTTCTCGACGATGATCGCTTCCGTCGTGAGGAGGAGCGAGGCGATGGACGCGGCGTTCTGGAGCGCCGTGCGCGTCACCTTGGTCGGGTCGATCACGCCCGCCTGCACCAGATCCTCGTAGGTGTCGGTGAGGGCGTTGTAGCCGAACTTGTCGTCCTTGCTGGAGCGGACCTTCTCGAGGACGATGGAGCCCTCGCCGCCCGCGTTCTGCACGATCATGCGGAGCGGCTCCTCGATGGCGCGACGGATGATGTCCACGCCGATCTGCTCGTCGGTCTCGTCGAGCTTGAGGGTCTTGAGCGCCTTCTGGGCACGGATGAGGGCGACGCCGCCGCCGGGGACGATGCCTTCCTCGACCGCCGCGCGGGTGGCGTGGAGCGCATCCTCGACGCGCGCCTTCTTCTCCTTCATCTCGGCTTCCGTCGCGGCGCCGACATTGATCACCGCCACGCCGCCGGCGAGCTTCGCCAGACGCTCCTGCAGCTTCTCCTTGTCGTAGTCCGACGTGGAGGTGTCGATCGCCGCACGGATCTCCTTCACGCGGCCCTGGATCTTCGACTCCTCACCGGCGCCGTCGATGATCGTGGTGTTGTCCTTGTCCACGACGACGCGCTTGGCGCGGCCGAGGTCGGAGACCACCGCGTTCTCCAGCTTGAACCCGACTTCCTCGCTGATCACCTGGCCGTTCGTGAGGACGGCGATGTCCTGCAGCATGGCCTTGCGGCGATCGCCGAAGCCCGGCGCCTTCACCGCCGCGACGCGCAGCGTGCCGCGCAGCTTGTTGACGACGAGCGTGGCGAGCGCCTCACCCTCGACGTCCTCGGCGATGATGAGCAG
>CAMLIU010000068.1 GCA_946479995.1 uncultured Gemmatimonadota bacterium
CATTCATGCCGATGAGCGCATTCTCGCCGATGCGCGCGCCGTGCACGACCGCCCCGTGCCCGATGTGCGCGCTCTGCTCGAGGACGACGGTCACGCCGGGGAACATGTGGATGACGCACCCTTCCTGCACGTTGCAGCCATCCTCGATCACCACGCCGCCCCAGTCGCCGCGAATCGCGGCCCCCGGTCCTACATATACGTCGCGGCCGATGACGACGTTCCCCGTCACGGTCGCATTCGGATGAATGAATGCGCTCTCGTGGATCACGGGGATGAAGCCGTCGAAGGAAAAGACATTAGGCATGGCGTGTCATCCCGCGGCTGCGGAGCGACTGCCGGGAGCTCATACCCGCTCCAGGACCGTCGCCATCCCCTGCCCCACACCGATGCACATCGTGGCAAGGGCGTAGCGCTTCTTCGTGTTCACGAGCTCGCGCGATGCGGTGAGCAGCAGCCGCGCCCCGCTCATGCCGAGTGGGTGGCCGAGCGCGATGGCGCCGCCGTTGGGATTCACGCGCGGATCGTCGTCGGCGATGCCGAGCTCGCGCAGCACGGCCAGCGACTGCGCGGCGAAGGCCTCGTTGAGCTCGATGACGTCCATGTCGCCGATGGAGAGTCCGGCCTGCTCCAGCACGCGCTGCGTGGCGGGCACCGGGCCGATGCCCATGAACCGCGGCTCCACTCCCGCCACCGCGGTGGCGACGATGCGCGTCAGCGGCTCGGCGCCCAGCTCCTTCGCGCCACGCTCGGACGCCACCAGCAGCGCCGCTGCGCCGTCATTGAGCCCCGATGAGTTGCCCGCCGTCACCGTGCCCTTGCCGTCGCTGCGGAAGACGCAGCGGAGCTTCGCCAGCACCTCCTCGGTGGTGTCCGGACGGATGAACTCGTCGGTGTCGATGCGCTTCGGCTCGCCTTTCTTCTGGGCGATCTCGATCGGGACGATCTCCTCCACGAACCGTCCGGCGCGGCGGGCCGTCGCTGCCTTCTGCTGCGAGCGCACCGAGAACGCGTCCTGGTCCTTCCGGCTCACGCCGTACTGCTCGGCCACGTTCTCCGCCGTCTGCCCCATGGAGTCCACGCCGTACTTCTCCTTCAGGCGCGGGTTGATGAAGCGCCAGCCGAGGCTCGTGTCGAAGAGCTCCACGTCGCGCCCGAACGGCTTCGACGACTTGCTCATCACGTAGGGGGCGCGGGTCATGTTCTCCACGCCGCCGGCCACGTAGAAGTCGCCTTCGCCGAGCTTGACCGAGCGCGCGGCGTTGGCGACGGCGCTCATTCCCGATGCGCAGAGCCGGTTCACCGTCTCGCCCGGCACCGTGACGGGCATGCCGGCGAGCAGGAGCGCCATGCGTGCCACGTTGCGGTTGTCCTCCCCCGCCTGGTTGGCGCAGCCGAGAATGACGTCGGTCACGCGCGCCGGGTCGAGCGACGGATGCCGCTCGAGCAGCTTCGCGATGACGTGGGCCGCCATGTCGTCGGCGCGCACCTCGCTGAGCTGGCCGCCGATATTGCCGACGGCGGTCCGAACGCCGTCGAGGATGTATGCGTCAGTGGTCATGATCCCCGGTTCGTCAGGCTTCGTGCTTCTGCGGCGTGCGGTAGACCGTGGCATGGAGCAGGCCGACCACCGTGCCGTCCTGCCGCGCCACGGTCACGCGATAGAATCCCAGCCGTGCGCCGGCGGTTTCCTCCTCCGCCACGGCGATGAGGTCGTCCCCCACCTGCACCGGCACGGGATACGAAATGGTGTTGTCCACGCTCACGGTGACGTGGCCGTTCGTGTTGGACGCGAACGCCAGCGCGCTGTCGGCCAGCGAATACACGATGCCGCCGTGCGACACGCCGAAGCCGTTCACCATGTCGCTGCGCACGCGCATGCGGAGGGTGCACGCGCGCGGCCTGAGGGTGACGAGCTCGACGCCAAGCCACTGGCTGAACGCGTCCTTCGACAGCATCGCCTGCACCACGGCATCGGCCTGCGCCTGCTCGTCGCTCTCGGTCGTCATGACAGCAAGGGCCTCCTTTCCCGGACGCGGCGCCGCAGCAGGACGCTGGGCCGGTAGCGATCTTCGCCGTACTCGTCCTGCAGCTCTTCCAGCCGGCGCAGGATGTTGGCCGGCCCGATCTCGTCGCCCCACGCGAGCAGCCCGCGCGGATAGTTGACGCCGCGCGTCATCGCGGTCTCGATGTCGGGGGCCGATGCGACCCCGCGATGCACCGCGTCCACCGCCTCGTTGACGAGCATCGCCAGCGTGCGGTCGAGAATGACGCGGCCCTTCGCTTCGTCCTTGACCGGTTCGGGCTTCACGGCGTCCTCCCGGTAATCGTAGTAGCCGCGGCCGCGCTTGCGGCCATAGAGCCCGGCTTCCACCAGCCGCTGCTGGGTGAGTGCAGGAGCGTAGCGCGGGTCGAAGAAGAAGCTCTCGAACACGCTGCGCGTGACGGCGTAGTTCACGTCGTTGCCGATGAAGTCCATCAGCTCGAATGGTCCCATGCGAAACCCACCGAGCTCGCGCATCGCCCAGTCGATGGTCGCCACGTCCGCGACGCCTTCCTCGAGCTGGCGCAGCGATTCCCCGTAGAAGGGGCGCGCGACGCGGTTGACGATGAATCCCGGCGTGTCCGTGGCCACCACGGTCGTCTTCCCCCACCCGGTGACGAGCGACGTGACGCGCTCCGTGACCCCCGGATCGGTCGTGATGGCGGGGACGATCTCCACCAGAGGCATCACCGGCGCCGGATTGAAGAAGTGAATGCCGATCACTCGCTCCGGCCGCTCGGACGCCCCGGCGATGGCGGCCACCGAGAGCGATGACGTGTTCGTCCCGAGCACCGCATCCGGAGCGACGACCCGCTCGAGCGCGGCGAACAGCGCCTGCTTGACGTCCAGCCGCTCCACGACCGCCTCGATGACGAGGCCGCACGAGCGGAACGCGTCATATCCGCTGGTCACGTCGCCCGCATCGACGATGCGCGCGAGCACGGCATCCGCCTCGGCCTGGGAGCGGCGCTGCTTCTCCACGTCGCGCGCGAGAGCCTTGGCGATGGCGCTCCTGGCCTGTTGCACCACGCCGGCGTTCGCGTCGGCCAGCACGACGGCGTGACCCGCCGATGCGGCGACCTGCGCGATGCCGCGTCCCATCGCACCGGCGCCGATCACGCCGACCTGCAGTCCGCGCTCGGCCATCAGCGTCCCTGGAACTTCGGCGTGCGCTTCTCGACGAAGGCGCGCACGCCCTCGGCATAGTCGGCCGTGCGGCCCGCCTCCCGCTGCAGCTCTTCCTCGAGGGCGAGCTGTTCGTCGAGGGAGTTGCCGAACGCCGCGTTGAAGCCGCGCTTGGCGAGGCCGAGCCCACGGGTGGGCATCTCCGCCAGGCGACGGGCGAGGTCGAAGCTGGTCTCGCCGAGCACCGCGTGCGGTACCACGTCGTGCACGAGACCCCACTCCTTCGCGCGCATGGCAGGAAGCTTCTCGCCGAGCATGGTGAGCGCCGCGGCACGCTGCAGCCCCACGATGCGTGGAAGGATGAAGGTGCCCCCGCTGTCCGGAATCAGTCCGACGCGGGCGAACGACTGGATGAAGGTCGCATCCTCGGCGGCAACCACGATGTCGCAGGCGAAGGCGATGTTGGCGCCAGCCCCGGCGGCGACGCCGTTCACGGCGCACACCACCGGCTTCTCGATGGTGCGGATGGCGCGCACCACGGGATTGTACTGGTCCCGTACCACGTCGCCGAGGTCGGGCGCCGGCTGCCCCTCCACGGGAAGCACGGCAGCGAGGTCCTGGCCGGCACAGAAGCCGCGTCCCGAGCCGGTGAGGAGCACGGCGCGCACGGCGTCGTCGCCGGCCGCGTCGTGCAGCGCCGCCACCAGCTCGTCGGCCATCTGGCGATTGAAGCTGTTCAGGACATCGGGTCGGTTGAGCGCGATGACCATCACGCCGTCGCGACGCTGGACGAGAAGGTGGTGGTAGTCCATGGAGCTCACGGAAATCGTGGGGCGAGCGGGTCATGACCGCCACTAAAGATATTTGCCTGCGCGGGGCCCTGCAGCGGCCTGCGCATCACGGCAACTCCAATGCTCCCGTTCGCGCGGCACGGGACGCAGATTTGAGGGAGTCGTCCCTTGCGTCGAATCCCAGCTCTCCGCGCCATGCCGCACGCCGCATCACCGAAGAAAGCCCGCTCGACCAGGACCAGCGCCGTGGATCCGCGCTTCGACTGGCGGCGGATCGCGTACCACGTGCTCGTGTCGCGCGCCCTGGATGACCTCGAGGAGGCCACCAACCGCAACCGGGGGAGCGTGCCGCGCGAGCACCAGGTGCTCTACCAGTTCTCGGCGCGCGGGCACGACGTGGGGCAGATCATCCTCGGCAGCCTGCTCGATCACGCGCACGACGGGGTGGGAGCCTACTATCGCTCGCGCCCGATCCTGCTCGCGCTCGGCCTGCCGATCGTCGATGCGCTGGGGAGCCCGCTCGGCCGGGCGGGCGGATTCAGCGACGGGCGCGACATCGGCGTGGTGTGCAACCTTCCCGGCTGGAAGGGGCCCACGGTGCTGCCGATGTCGGGGGACGTGGGCTCGCAGTACACGCCGACGGCGGGCTGGGCGCAGTCGGTCCTGTACCACCGCGACGTCCTCGGCGACGGTGCGTGGAAGCAGTGCATCGGCGTGGCACTGGGCGGTGAGGCCTCGGTGGCGACGAACGGCTTCTGGTCGGCGCTGACCATGGCCACGACGCTGAAGCTTCCGATGCTCTTCTATATAGAAGACAACGGGCTCGGCATCTCGGTGCGCGGCGGAATGCAGACGCCGGGTGGCAACATCGCGACGAACCTCGCGTCCTTCGGGAATCTCTTCCTGCGCGACGGCGACGGCTGCGATCCGGCGCAGGCCTCGGCGCTGATCGCCGAATGCGTCGATCACGTCCGCAGCGGCGAGGGGCCGGCGCTGGTGCATCTCACCGTGCCACGGCTCTCCAGCCACTCCGGTCCCGACAACCAGAAGGGCTACCGCACCGACGACGAGATTGCCGCTGACCTCGCGCGCGATCCGCTGCCGAAGCTGCGGAAGCACCTCGTTCCGGCGTTCATGTCGGAGAAGCAGTGGTCGGAGCTCGAGGCGGAGGTGGCGCGCGACGTTGACGCCGGGCTCCAGGCAGCACGCGCCCGTTCGGTGCCGAATCCGGACACGGTGAAGCGCTTCGTGTACGCCGAACCGCGCGAGCCGGGCGATCCGGTGGCGTTCGGTGGCCTGACGGACGAGGAGCGCGCGGCGCTCGACGGCACGGAGACAGCGTCGACGGAAGGCGACGTGGTACGCTTCGCGGAGGCAGTGAAGCGCACGCTGGCGAGCGAGCTGGCGGCGAACCCGAAGCTGCTCGTGTTCGGCGAGGACGTTGGCCGCAAGGGCGGCGTGCACCTCGTCACCGAGGGGCTGCAGAAGCGCTTCGGCGCCGAGCGCGTGTTCGACACGAGCCTCTCGGAAGAGGGGATCATCGGCCGCGCCGTGGGGATGGCGGTGAGTGGACTGATGCCGGTGGCAGAGATCCAGTTCCGCAAGTACGCCGACCCGGCACACGAGCAGCTCAACAACTGCGGCACGATGCGCTGGCGCACGGCCAACCAGTTTGCGGCGCCGATCGTCGTGCGCATGCCCGGCGGCTTCGGCAAGGACGTGGGCGATCCGTGGCACTCGCTCAGTGGCGAGGTGACGTGGGCGCACGCCCTCGGCTGGCAGGTGGCGATGCCGTCGAACGCCGCGGACGCGAGCGGACTCCTGCGCGCGGCGATGCGCAGCGCGAATCCGACGATCTTCTTCGAGCACCGGTCGCTGCTCATGACGAGCGATGGAAGCGCACGCTATCCCGGCGACGACTACGTGATCCCGTTCGGCCGGGCGGCGAAGCTGCGCGAGGGTGAGCGCGTCACGGTGGTGACGTGGGGCGCGATGGTGCACCGCTGCGTGGACGCGGCCGACCGCTTCAGCGGCGACGTGGAGCTGCTCGACCTGCGCACGATCGCGCCGTGGGACCGATCGGCCGTGCTCGACTCCGTGCGGCGCACCGGTCGCTGCCTGATCGTGCACGAGGATACGCTCACCGCGGGCTTCGGCGCCGAGATCGCGGCCGTGCTGGCGCGAGAAGCGTTCTGGCACCTCGACGCGCCCGTGGAGCGGCTGACGGTGGAAGACGTGCCGATGCCGTATCACGAGGTACTGCTCCAGGCGGTGTTGCCGGATGCGGAGCGGATTGCCGAACGAATCTCGGCGTTGATGAACATGTAGCTGAGCTCTTGACGCCGGAGCCGGACCTTCGTAGACTGGCTCCCTCGCTCGATTCACTTTCCGGAGCAGTTCGATGATCCTCGCCGTCACTGTCGCCAACGCCGTCGTCTCGCCGGTCGGGTTCGCCCCGACCGCGGCCTACGACGTCGTGGGCAATCCAGTCGATCGCGCAGGATCAGGGTCGTAGCGGCACCGCCGCTCACCCCGGAGCGAGCTCGTCGCCCCGCCTGCGCAGCCCCGCAGGCGGGGCGATTCCGTTTCCGAACCTTCGCACCACAAGGAACCCAATGAGTATCAGCAGCGAGGCGATCGAGCCTCGACGCCTGGAGGCGCCGTCGGTCTGGTCGGCGATCCGGGAAGCACTGTCCGGCGCGCACGGCCGCGACTTCACGGAAGGTCCCATCGGCCGCGCGATCTTCATCCTCGCCGTGCCGATGGTGCTCGAGATGGTGATGGAGAGCGTGTTCGTCGTCGTGGACGTGTTCGTGGTCGCGCACCTCGGCGCCGATGCCGTGGCGACGGTCGGGCTCACGGAGTCGTTCATGACCATCCTGTACGCCCTTGCCGTGGGCCTCAGCATCGGCACGGGCGCCATGGTCGCTCGGCGCGTGGGAGAGAAGGACGCCGACGGTGCGGCACACACCGGCGCACAGGTGCTGCTGCTCGGCCTCGCCGTGTCCGTCCTGCTCGGCGTGCTCGGGTGGTGGCTGGCTCCCACCCTGCTGCGCGCCATGGGCGGGTCGAGCGGGGTGCTTGCCAACGTGGCCTTCACGCGCGTCATGCTCGGCTTCAACGCGAGCGTCGTGATGCTGTACCTCGCCAACGCCGTGCTCCGCAGCGCGGGCGACGCGGCGATCGCGATGCGCGTGCTGTGGCTGGCGAACGCGATCAACGTCATGCTCGGTCCGGCGCTCGTCTTCGGATGGGGGCCATTCCCGAAGCTGGGCATCGTGGGCGCGGCAGTCGCCACGTCCATCGGGCGCAGCACGGGTGCGCTGTTCGCGCTGAGCCGCCTCGTTCGGCCCGGCTCGCGGCTGCGCATCGTGCGCCGGCATTTCCATTTCGATGCGGCGCTGATCGCGCGGGTCGTCAGGCTGTCGTCGTCGGCCACCTTCCAGGTCTTCATCGGCATGGCGAGCTGGATCGGGCTGACGCGCATCCTCGCCAGCTTCGGCAGCGACGCGATCGCCGG
>CAMLIU010000069.1 GCA_946479995.1 uncultured Gemmatimonadota bacterium
GCTCCCCCTCGATGTCCCATCCGCCGTCGCAGGCGTCGAACTCGCCGAAGGGGCGCTCGCGCGTGGAGGCGCCGCGGCGCGGCGATGCCCACGCGGGGACGAGCATCTTCGAGTCCTTGGAGGCGTAGAATTCCCCGCCCGCCTCGAGCATGACGACGCGCGCACCCGCCTGGGTGAGCGCATAGGCGGCCATGCCGCCACCGGCGCCGGAGCCCACGATGCAGACGTCGTACTCGGCGCGCTGTTCGGTTGGTGCCATCAGTAGGTGAGTCTGGAGAGGTAGGAATGGCTCGCGCGAATGGAGGCGAGCGGATCGGCGGGCTCGTCGTGCTCGACGAAGGCGTGCGATGTGCCCTGCTCGCGCGCGAGGGTGAGCAACGCTGCCCAGTCGATGGTACCGGCGCCGACGTCCACCATGCGCCGCTCCGGGGCGGCGGTGGCGTCCTTCAGGTGGAGCAGCGGGAAGCGTCGTGGATGCTGGCGCAGGATCGCCATCGGGTCGGCGCCCGCCTTCGTCACCCAGTAGACGTCCATCTCCAGGTCCACGAGCGCGGGGTCGGTGTGCGCGAGCAGGGTGTCGAACAGCGTGCTGCCGCCGACACGCGCGAACTCGAAGTCGTGGTTGTGGTAGGCGAAGCGGAGGCCGGCCTGTCGCGCCAGCGCACCGAGGTGGTTGAACCGGTCGGCGATGCGCGCCCAGTCGTCCGGCGTGCGGCGCATCGGCGCGTCGAGCCAGGCGATGGTCACCCAGTCGTGCCCGATCGCCTTCGCATCGGCCAGCGTGCGCGCCCATGCCGCGTCGTCGGCCGGGAGCGCGATGTGGGTGGACGGCGCGCGGAGCCCGTGACGCGCCAGCGCGTCGCGCACCTGCGCCGGCGTGCGCCCGAAGTAGCCGGCGAACTCCACCTCCTCGTACCCGATGCCGGCCACCTGCGCGAGGGTGCCGTCGAAGTCGCGCGCCATGAGCGAGCGCACGGTATAGAGCTGGAGGCCGATGGGGATCCGCCCCTGGCGGCCCTGGCCGGCGAAGCCGCTGGCGGGCACGCAGCCGAGCAGGGCCGCGCCGACCGCCGAGCGGCCGAGGGTGCCGAGAAATTCACGCCGGGATTGCATGGGCAGCGAATGTGTGGCGCCGGATCGCGGGGCGGCAAGGGGAATCCAGCAAAGCCTACCGACTTGACGTATCTTGCGTCCATGGCGAGCCACCTCGTGGAGCCTTCCGTCGCGAACACCGCGGCGCCCATCGCCCGCGGCGCGCGTGCATCCCGCGTCGCATCCTCGCTCATCGGCTCGGAGATCCTCAAGATCGCCGCCGACGTCCGCGCCCTCGTCGCCTCGGGGCAGCAGATCTGCAACCTCACCGTCGGCGACTTCGCTGCCTCGGAGTTCCGCATCCCATTTGCGCTCGGACAGGCAATAGTGGATGCGGTGCACCGCGGCGAGACGAACTATCCCCCCTCCGACGGCATCCCCGCGCTGCGCGAGGCCATCCGCGCCCTCTACATGCGCGAGCTCGGTTTCACGCCAGCCATCGAGTCGGTGATCGTCACCGGCGGCTCGCGCCCCGGCATCTACGCCACCTACCGCTCGCTGGTGGATCCGGGGGACCGCGTGGTGTACCCGGCGCCGTCGTGGAACAACAACCACTACGTGCACCTGGTCGGCGCCGAGGGAGTGGCGGTGAAGACCGACGCGTCGACGCGCTTCCTTCCCACGCGCGCGTCGCTCGAGGGCGCGGTGCGCGGGGCGCGGCTGCTCGCCCTCTGCTCCCCGCAGAACCCCACCGGCACCGCCTTCACGGAGGAGGAGCTGCGCGACATCTGCGAGCTCGTGGTGGAGGAGAACGCGCGGCGCGGCGCGGGCGAGCGGCCGCTGTATCTGATGTACGACCAGGTGTACTGGACGCTCACCTTCGGCGACACGCGCCACGTGCACCCGATCGGCGTGTGTCCCGACGTGGCGCCGTTCACGGTGTACGTGGACGGCATCTCCAAGGCGCTCGCCGCCACCGGCGTGCGCGTGGGGTGGATCGTCGCGCCGCCGGACATCGCGAAGCCGATGAGCGGGCTGCTCGGCCACGTCGGGGCGTGGGCGCCGAAGGCCGAGCAGGGCGCGGTGGCGAGCTACCTCTCCGATCCGGCGACGGTGATGGCCGATCGCGCCGAGCTGGTGGCGGGGGTGCGGCAGCGGCTCGACGCACTGTACGAGGGCCTCGCCGCGATGCGCGACGACGGGCTGCCGGTGGACGTCATCGCCCCCGAAGGCGCCATCTATCTGAGTGTACGGTTTGCGCTCGGCGGGAAGCTGCTCGCCGACGGCACGCGCCTCGACGACGACGAGGCGATCCGCGCCTGGCTGCTGCGGACGGCCGGCATGGCGGTCGTGTCCTTCCATGCCTTCGGCGTCACGGAGGACACGGGGTGGTTCCGGCTGTCCGTGGGCGCGGTGTCGCTCGCGCAGATCGAGCACGCGCTGCCGCGGCTGCGCGCCGCCCTTCAGCCAACCTGATTCCAACCTGATTCCAGGCGGGCTCGGCGGCGGGAAATTCATCCCCGTCGAGCCCGTAAGTTCGGCACGGGACTGGCTTTATGAACCCCCGACGATCTCACGCGGAGGGTTCGAATGACGATGCTGCTGGAGTCTGGGGCCCGGCCCTACGGATCGAAGAAGGGAGTGGCGCTGAGCGTGGCGCTGCATGGCGTGCTCATCGCTGCGGCGATCGCGGCGACGGCGGCGGCGGCCTCGATGCCCAAGCACGAGAAGATCGAGGAACACCCCGTGTTGTACGTGGCGCCACGGGCGGCGCCGGAGCCGGTGCACACCGCGCCCGCCCCGCCGGCGGCGAAGACGCCGAAGGCTCCGAAGTCCGTGGCCGTGAAGCGGGTGGAAACGCCGCGGCCGAAGCCGGTTCAGGCGCAGCCGGTGCCGAAGGCGCCGCCGGCGGTGGCGCTCTCGGCGCCCGTCAAGGTGCCGGTGGCGATCCCGACGATCGACCTCAAGACGCCGCCCATCGGTGACATCGTGGCCGCGCCGGCGACGGACCGCATCGCCGACGCCGCGAGCTCGCGTCGCACCACGACGGAGAGCGGCGGCGAGGTGGAGGGGTCGGGTGGGCGCGGACTGAACAGCGGCAACTCCGCGCGTGCGTACTCGGAGAACGAGGTTGAGCGGGCGGTCGAGGTGGTGCGCGCGCCAGAGCCGCGCTATCCCGACGCGCTCAGGAGCGCGAACCTCGAGGGTGCCGTGGTGATGCGGTTCATCGTCGGCGCCAATGGCCGCGTGGAGCCGGGGTCCATCAAGGTGATCTCCTCGCCTCACCGGGAGTTCTCCGACGCAGTGCGGGCTGCGCTGCTGGGCGCGAAGTACCGGCCGGCACAGGTGGGTGGCCACGCGGTGCGGCAGCTCGTGGAGCAGAGCTTCAGCTTCCGGCTGCAGAAGTAGCGCGACGGGGACGGACTCCGCGCCGCTCGCCCTGACGATCGCTACATTGAGGATCGTCGCAGTCGAGTCCCGGCCTCGGAGTCCCAACCCTCACCTCCCAAGATCGTGAGCGTTTCGACGGACAGCGCTTCGGGCGCGACGCCTCGTCGCGCCTCCTGGCGCTGGTCCAGCTGGTCACTCACCCGCAAGCTGCCCGTCCTGACGGGCGCCATCGTGGTGCTCGTGGTGGCGGTGCTGCTCCTGCTCACCTACAACGCGCTCGTCTCCACGCGCCTGCAGGCGGTGCACGACCGCCTCAAGCAGATCGTCGAGCAGATCGTCCAGAACAGCGAGCAGACGACGCGCGCGCGGCTCGTCACCTACCAGCGGGCGGCGGAGAACCCCGCCGTGATCGCCGCGCTGCGCGCCGCCGAGCAGGCGCCGGTGGTGAACGACAGCGCACCGGTGATGCAGGCGGCGGCGCAGCACCTCCTCACGCTGCGCATGGCACCGGACTCGTCGCTGCCGATCGAGCTCTGGTCGGCTGACGGACGCCGCATCGTGCACGTGGGAACCGACGTGCGCGACGACCCGATGTCCGGCCTGCGCCCCGAGCTCCGCACCCGGAACGGCAAGGCCATCACCGAGGTACCGTCCACGGAGCGCGGCCTGGACAGCGCGCGCCTTGGCGCCCTCTACGCCTCCAATGGCCGCGTGCTGTACTGGACCATCGCTCCCGTGTTCGATGGCACGCGTCGGGTCGGTTACCTGGCGCAGCAACGGCTGTTTCGCAGCTCGCGACAGACGGTGGACCTCGTCCGCAAGCTCATCGGCAACGGCGGATCGCTCTACCTCCACAACACCACCGACGACTTCTGGTCCTCGTACCTCGGCACACCGGTGGCGCCGCTCACCGGCGTGGACACCACGCACGGAGACTTCGTCGGCACACGCACCGGCGTGGGGGACGTGACGATCTACGACCAGGCGCTCCTGCACACGCCGTGGGCGATCACCCTCGAGGTGCCGGTGAAGGCGGTGCTCGCCGAGCCGAAGCGCATCGTGCGGCAGCTCTTCCTCATCAGTGCCATCATCGCGCTCGCCGGCGTGCTGGCCACGTGGGGGGTGAGCCGGCGCATCACGCGCCCCATCGTCTCCCTCGCCCACGGCGCCGATTCCCTCGCGCACGGCGACTACAGCGCACGCGTGCCACTCGCCGCCGGCTCGACGCCGGAGACGGAAGACGAGGTGTCGCGCCTCGCGCTCACCTTCAACCGCATGGCGGAGGAGATCCAGTCGTCGCACCAGGAGCTGGAGCAGCAGGTGGAGGAAGCGCTCGCGGTTTCCGCCGAGCTGGAGGAGACGAACGAGCAGCTGCAGGAGCTGTCCGTGGAGGCGGAGGTGGCGCGCGACGAGGCGCAGCAGGCCAACCGGGCGAAGAGCGACTTCCTCGCCGTGATGAGCCACGAGCTGCGCACCCCGCTCAACGCCATCGGCGGCTACACCGAGATCATGCAGCTCGGCATCTACGGGCCGGTGAGCGATCGGCAGAAGGAGGCGCTGGAGCGCATCGCGCGCAGCCAGCAGATGCTGCTCTCGCTCATCAACGACGTCCTCAACTTCGCCAAGCTCGACGCCGGCCAGGTGCAGTACCGCATGGCCGACGTCTCACTGAAGGAAGCGCTTGCGCCGGTGGAGTCGCTGCTCGCGCCGCAGCTCGAGGGAAAGGAGCAGAAGTACCGGTTCGAGTGCGTGTCCGACGCGCTGGTGCGCGCCGACCGCGACAAGCTGCAGCAGATCGCGCTCAACCTCCTCTCCAACGCCAGCAAGTTCACGCCGAAGGGCGGGACGATCACCCTCTCCTGCCACGCGGAGGACGAGTACGGCGTGGTGGAGGTCGCCGACACGGGCGTCGGCATCGCGCCCGAGCGGCTGGAGTCGGTGTTCGATCCCTTCGTGCAGGTGGACCGTGCCCTCAACCGCCCGCACGAAGGGGTGGGACTCGGCCTCGCCATCAGCCGCGACCTCGCGCAGGGGATGGGCGGCACCCTCACCGTGCGCAGCGCGCCGGGCGAGGGGAGCGTGTTCACGCTGAAGCTCCGGAAGGCCCCCGCGGCGCGTTCCGCCTGAGCCGGTCGAGGGTTACAATGGTGGCCTCGTGCTCACCCTCGTCGGCATCCTCGTCGTCGTCGTCGGCTTCGCGCTCCGGCTGAACGCGCTCCTCGTCGTCACCGTCGCGGGACTGGTGACGGGACTGGCGAGCGGGCTCGGTCCGGTGGAAGTCGTCTCCGCGTTCGGCAAGGCGTTCGTGGAGAGCCGCTACGTGGCCATCGTGTGGATGGTGCTCCCGGTGATCGGCCTCCTCGAGCGCGCCGGGCTCAAGGAGCGCGCACGCGCCGTGATCGCCGGCATCCCCGCCGCCACCACGGGGCGCGTGCTCATGATCTACTTCGCCATCCGGCAGGTCACCGCGGCGCTCGGCCTCACCTCGCTCGGCGGCCACGCGCAGATGGTGCGCCCCCTCGTGGCGCCGATGGCCGAGGGCGCGGCGGAGAACCGGTTCGGCGAGCTCCCGGAGAAGACGCGCAACCGCATCCGCGCCCACTCGGCGGCGGTGGACAACGTCGCCGTCTTCTTCGGCGAGGACATCTTCATCGCCATCGGCTCCATCCTGCTCATCAAGGGGTTCCTCGAGCAGAACGGCATCCACGTGGAGCCGGCGCACCTCGCGCTGTGGGCGGTGCCGACGGCGCTGTGTGCGTGGCTCATCCACAACACGCGCCTCGTGCTGCTCGACCGCTCGCTGAAGCGCGAGCTCGCGAAGCCGCCCGGCGCCGTCGAGGCCACGACGGAGGACGCCGCGTGATCCGCCTCGAGCATGTCTACGTGGTGATGGGACTGCTCCTCGCCGGCGTGTCGTTCGTCAACGCGCGCGACACGAGCAACCCGCGCCGCTGGAACAACGCGATCTTCTGGGGGCTGTACGCCGTGACCTTCCTCGCCGGCTCGCGGCTGCCGCACTTCGCCAGCGGGTGCGTGGTGATCGGCATGGTGCTCGTGGCGAGCATCGGGAAGCTGGGCCAGGGCACGCGCGAGAGCCGCACCGCCGTGGAGCGCCAGGAGAGTGCGACGCGCCTGGGGAACCGGCTCTTCATCCCCGCCCTGCTGGTGCCGGCGGTGACGCTGCTCGGCACCTTCGTGCTCAAGCACCTGTTCGTGTACGGGGCGCCGCTGGTGGATCCGGCGCAGATCACCATCATCTCGCTCGCCCTCGCCACCATCGTGGCGCTCGCCGTGGGGATGGTGATGCTGCGCGCGCCGCTGTCGGCGCCGATCGAGGAGGGGCGACGCCTGTTCGACGCCGTGGGCTGGGCCGCCGTGCTGCCGCAGATGCTCGCCTCACTCGGCGCGCTGTTCGCCGTGGCGGGGGTGGGCAAGGTGGTGGCGGAGCTGGCGGGACGCTGGCTTCCCCTCGGCAGCCCGCTCGCCGCCGTGGTGACGTACACGGTGGGGATGGCGCTGTTCACGATGATCATGGGCAACGCCTTCGCGGCGTTCCCGGTGATGACGGCGGGGATCGCGCTCCCCCTCATCATGACGCGCTTCGGCGGCGACGTGGTGGTGATGAGCGCGGTGGGAATGCTGTCCGGCTTCTGCGGCACGCTGATGACGCCGATGGCGGCGAACTACAACATCGTCCCCGCCGCCCTGCTCGAGCTGCCCGACGAATACGCCGTGATCCGCGTGCAGGTCCCCACCGGGCTCCTGCTGCTCGCGGCGAACACCTTCATCATGTACCTGTTCGTCTACCGGCACTGATGGCCATGCTCACGCTCACGCCGAAGCTCGCGTCCATCTTCGCTCGGCTCGCGCTCTCGCACGTGGAGCGCGAGTACCCGAACAAGCTCGATCACGTGCTGCGCGGGCCGGCCGACCTCCGCTCGCCACGCGACCTGCACCCGATCTTCTACGGCAGCTTCGACTGGCACTCGTGCGTGCACGGCTACTGGCTGCTCGCCACGCTGCGCCGCCGCTGCCCCGACAT
>CAMLIU010000070.1 GCA_946479995.1 uncultured Gemmatimonadota bacterium
CGGTCCTGCGTCTGGTGCCGGAAGTCGAGGCCCGCCGTGCCCGCCTCGGAGCGCAGGTCGCTGCGCAGCGAGTCGGTGGTGAGGGCGCGATGCACGCCGGTCACCATGCCGCCGATCATCGAGCGTCCGCCATTCAGCTCGCGCCGCGCGCGCGTCACGAGATAGGTCGCGCGCGGCTCGACGACGAATCGCCGGTCGATGCCCAGCGAATCACGGTAGCGTGCCTCCTCGCGATCGGTGAGCGCGGCGAGCGAGCCCACCGACCAGCCACCGATCTTCCCCGTCAGCTTCGCCGCGCCGAGGATCGTCGTCGCCGTCGGGACGTCGGCCTCGTCGCTCGGGGCACCCAGTGACGGACGCCGCCCGATGCGCCGTGAGTAGAAGCTCCGCCCTCCGCTCGTGTTCTCGCTGGCGAAGTCGAAGATCTCGCTCCCCTCGAGGAAGAGGGGCCGCTTCTCGTCGAAGAACGTCTCGTAGACGCCGAGGTTGACGACGGCGGGATCCACTTCCACCTGGCCGAAGTCGGGATTCACGCTGGCGTTGAGGATGAGGTTCGACGCCAGGCGGTAGCGCAGGTCGCCGCCGACCGACGACGAGTACTCGCTGGTGGTCCGGAAGGGGTTCGCGCCGGGATCCACGTACTCGGCGCGGCTCACTACATAAGGAAGCAGCTCGAGCGAGGAGCCGGGGTCGAGGTCGCGCAGCCCGACGAGGTGTCCGTACGCCGGGACGCCGCCGGGCGCACTCTTGGGAATGAACGTCGAAGCCGAGTACTCGTGGTTGCGCCCGATGATGCGCTCGAACTGCACGCCCCAGGTGAGGGCGCTGTCGGGACGGAAGCGGAGCTGGCTGAACGGAATGCGATACTCGGCCGTCCACCCCGCGCTGTCCACCGTGGTGGCCACGCGCCAGACGGCGTTCCACGAGTTGTCGTCGTGCTCGATCGTCTTCACCTCGTCGCGCTGCACGCCGGCCGGGTTGACGTCGAAGCCGAACGCGGTGCGATGGTCGTGATAGCTGTCGAGCATCACGCCGAACCAGTCGGAGTCGCCGAGGTGCATGTCGCGCCTGCCGAGCCGGGCGGTGATGGGGCCGGTGTCGTACAGCCGCGCGCCCACGTAGAGCGCCTCGTCGTCGTAGAGCACGCGGACCTCGGTGCGCTGCGATGCGGGCTGCCCCTCGAGGGGATCGATCTGCGTGGTGATCGGCGTGACCGGCGCCGATGCCCACACGGATTCGTCGAGCCGGCCGTCGAGCTGGATGGCGGTGTCGATCCGGACGGCGCGGGTGACTGGCAGGTCGGGCGTCGCGCCGGCCGGGGAGGCCTGCGCCCGCGCGGAGAAGGGGACCAGTACGACCAGGAGAAGGAGTGCGAACCACGTCATCCTCACAAGATGGCCCGTGGACACGCATCGTGCAGGTCTCGAGGCGAACAGCGAGGGGAGGCGTTGCGGGCGGTCGCGGCTGTCAGTCCTTCATGGTATTGTCCCCATCGCCGCGCCGGCGGCGTGCTCCTCCCTTCCGCCCCTCTCCGTGCCTCCCCTCACGATCGTCTCGAGCGACCAGCCAGGTACGCTGGTCGAGCGCCTTGCGCTCGACCTCGCCGTCGCGCCGCTCGATCCGTTCGCCGAGGAGACGATCGTCGTGCAGAGCCGCGGCACCGAGCGCTGGGTCCGGCACGAGCTCGCCCTTCGGCACGGCTGCGCCGCTGGGCTCTCGTTCCCCTTCGCGGCGTCGTTCTTCCGCAAGCTGGCGGAATCGCTCACGGACGCGAAGGCGGGCACGACGGGCGCGATCGGGCGGGCGACGACGAGTCGCGAGGACGATGCCTTCGGCCGCGACGCGCTCACCTGGCGGATCTACGACCTCCTCGACGGCAGGCTCTGCGACGAGCCCGGCTTCGAGACGCTGCGCGCCTTCGTCACCGAAGAGTTCGGCCGCGACACGCGCAAGATGCTCGGCCTCGCGCGCACCCTCGCCGTGCGGTACACCGAGTACCAGCTGTACAGGCCGGATGTGCTGCAGCGGTGGGAGCGCGAGAAGGATTCGGCGGATTGGCAGGCGACACTCTGGCGCTGCATCTGCGACAGCAACGCGGCAGATTGCCATGCGGCGGCGCAATACAGACAGGCCGTAGAGGCGCTGCAGTCGGCATCCGGCAAGCCGAAGGCGCTTCCGAGCCGACTGAGCATTTTCGGCGTCAACACGCTGCCGCCCATCTACGTGGAGCTCCTTCACGCGGTGGCGAAGCACATTCCGGTGCGCCTCTACCTGCAGGCGCCGCCGCGCGAGACGTGGAACGACGTTCCACGGAACCCCCTCTTCGCCACCTTCGGCGGCGTGGTGCGCGACTTCGTCGAGCTGCTCGAGACCATGGCGCCGACGGACGAGCCCGTGCTGTGGGAACAGCACCACGCACCGAGCCCGCCTGCTGACCGGCTCGGCATCCTGGCCCAGCTGCAGGCGGACGTGCGCGCCGGCGTGGAGCGCGGACCCGGCAGCGACTGCGCACCACGCATCACCCTCGACGCCAGCGCACGCGACGAGACACTCTCCGTTCATCTCTGCCATTCCCCGATGCGCGAGATGGAGGTGCTGCGCGACCAGCTCCTCGCCGCGCTCGCGGCGGACCCGACGCTGCGTCCGCACGACATCCTCCTCCTCGTCCCCGAGGTGGCCACCTACGCGCCATTCATGGACGCCGTGTTCGGCGTGGGCGAGCCGGAGCTGCCGCGCATCCCGTATCGCATCGCCGACCGCGCCGTGGCGCAGGAGTCCCGGCTGGCGGACGCGGCACTCCGCATCCTGCGGCTCGTCGGCGCGCGCTGGACGTCGGCCGAGATCGTCGAGCTGCTCGACCTGCCGCCGGTGCGCCGCGCGGCCGGCCTGCCCGCCGACGGTGCCGCGCGCGTGCTGGCGTGGATCGAGGAGACGCGCATCCGCTGGGGACGCGACGGCGCCATGCGCCGCGAGCAGTTCGACCTTCCGCCTGTGGAGGCGAACAGCTGGCGCGCCGGCATGGACCGCCTGCTCATGGGCTACGCCACCGGCCGCACGACCGACTTCGTGGCCGACGTCCTCCCGTACGCGGGCGACACGATCGGCGACCCCGCCACGCTCGGCTCCTTCTCGCACGTCCTCGAGCAGCTGTTCGACACCCTGGCCGACTGGCGCACCGCGCGCCCCCTCGCCGAGTGGAGCGAGCAGCTGCGCGCGGCGTTCACCACGCTGCTCCAGGCGGAAGACGACGACGAGGAGTGCGAGCTGGAGGTGCTGCTCGACGCCGTGCGCGAGCTGGCGACGATGGACCTCGGCGGCGACGCGAGCCGCGCCGTGGAGCTCCCCGTCGTGCGCGACTGGCTGGAGGAGCGGCTCGGCGGCGAGCTGACGTCGGCGGGATTCCTCGCCGGCGGGATGACGGTGGCTGCCCTGCGCGCGATGCGCGTGGTGCCGCACCGAATCGTCGCCATCGCCGGCCTGGACGACGCGAGCTTTCCGCGCAGCCAGCCGCGCGCCGCGTTCGACCTGCTGGCGACGGAGAGGCGGCTCGGCGATCGCGATCGTCGCGCCGACGACCGCCAGGCCTTCCTCGACACCCTGCTCGCCACCGGCGACCGGCTGATCCTTTCATATGTAGCGCGCTCGGCGCAGACCAATGCCGAACGCGCTGCGTCGGTGGTGGTGGCGGAGCTGCTGGACGCCGTGGACCGCACCTTCGATGCGGGGGCTGTGCGCGCGCGTGCCCTCGTGGAAGTGAAGCACCGGCTGCAGCCGTTCAGCCCTGCGTACTTCACCAGCGGCGCGGCGTCGCGGCTGTTCAGCTACTCGCGCGCCAGCGCTCGCGCGCTGGCGGCGATGTCGGCGAGTGGGCGGAATGGCGCGACGCCATTCGTCAGCGGTCCGCTGGCCGTGGCTGCCGACGGCGAGCAGCGAGAGATCCTGCTCGACGACCTGATCGACTGCTGGTCCAACCCCAGTCGCTTCTTCTGCAGGCGCGCGCTCGGCCTGTACCTGCGCGGCGAGATGGAGCCGCTCACCGAGTGCGAGCCGATGACGGTGAACTGGCTCGACCGATACAGGGTGCACGACGACATGCTGCGCCGGCACCTGAATGGCGGCCGCACGCCGGAGCGCGAGCGCGCCGAAGCGGTGGCGCTGGGGATGCTGCCGTCGGGTGCGTTGTGCGGGGTGTGGTTCGACCGGCTGGACGAGGAGCTCAGCGACCTCCTCGCCACCCTGGGCGACATCAGGCTGGAGGATCCCGTGCACGCCGAGGTGAGCGGCGACACGTGGACGGTGAGCGGGCGCGTGGAGGGAATCACCGGACGCGGACGCCTGCAGGTGCGGCCGGCAGCATGCAAGCCGACCGATCTCATTCGCGCCTGGATCACGCACCTCGTGCTGACGGTCGCGTTCAATGAGCCCACGACGACGGAAGTGGTGGCGACGGACTGTCACACCGTGTTCGGCGAGGTGAAGGATCCGGCGGCACTGCTGGACGAGCTCGTGCAGGGCTATCGCGATGCGCTGCGCGAGCCGCTGGTGTTCTTCACGCAGGCGAGCCACGCGTACGTCGCCCAGGCGATCAAGCTGGAGACGAGCACGCGCGCCTCCACGCCGCCGCTCGAGGCAGCCTTGGCGAAGCTGCGCCCGAGGGCGTACGAGGACTCGCCGCCCGGCGACCTGGACGACGCCTACGTGTCGCTCTGCTGGCGAGGCCGCGATCCGCTTCGTGACGCGGCGGCCGAGTTCGAGCGGCGGGCCACGGCGTTCTGGCGCCCCGCGATGGCGGCGATGCGCGGCGCGAGCGAGGCCGGGGAATGACGACGCGCGCGAATCCGGACCTGTTCGAGCCGCTGACGGCGCGCGCCGACGCCACGCCGTTCGACGCGATGACGGTGTCGCTCGAACCCGGCGTGTCGCTCGTGGAAGCGAGCGCGGGAACGGGGAAGACGTTCTCCATCACCCAGCTCGTGCTGCGCCTGCTGCTCGACAGGAAGGACGACGGCTCGTGGCGTGTGGAGGGCATCGGCAGCATCCTCGTCGTCACCTTCACCAACGCCGCCACGGCCGAGCTCACGACGCGGGTGCGCGCGCTGCTGCGCGAGGCGGTGGACGTCTTCTCCGGCACGATCACCGAGCGGACGAAGAAGCGGGAGTTCCTGTTCGCGCTGCACGACAGGCACGGTGACGCGGCACTGCCGCGGCTGCGGAAGGCGCTGGCGTCGCTGGACCAGCTCTCCATCCATACCATCCACGGATGGTGCCGGCGCGTGCTGGAGGAGAACGCCCTGGAGAGCGGGACCCCCTTCGGCGCGCAGTTCCTCGAGGAGGACGCGCAGCTGCTGGAGCGCATGGCGCAGGACTGGTGGCGGCGCACGATGTACGAGGACGAGCAGCTCGCCGCGCTCGCCGTGCACGCCGGATGGACCCACGACGCCTTCCTGAAGGACCTCAGGCGGTGGCAGCGGCTCCCCGACGTGAAGCTCGCGCCCGACGAAACGCTGCCGGCGGCGCGCGCCTCGCTCGCCCGCGCGATGACGGAGTTCGCACGGGTGTGGGACGCGAAGGCCGCGCGTAGCTTCCTCGACTCGCTCAGCTGGCGCAAGAATGCGCCGCTGGCCCGCGACGCCGAGCGCGCGCGGGTGGTGAACGCCGGTACGGCGCTCGCCGGCGGCGACCTTCGTGCGGGGCTGCCGTTCATCGAGGCCTGCACCACGGAGGCCATCCGTCACGAGAAGACCGGCATCAAGCTCAGCCCGAAGCCGCTGTTCGAGGCGGTGCCCGAGCAGCCATTCGTCCGTGGCTGCGAGACGGTTGCCGACGCGCTCGGCGCCATCGAGCTGGCCCTCCGCGTCTCCTGCCTGACGGACGTGCACCAGCGCCTGGAAACCGAAAAGCGCCGCCGCCACCTGCTCGGCTTCGACGACATGCTGCGCCGCCTCGAGTCGGCGCTCAGGCGCGGCGGACCCGACGGCGTGCTGGCGCGGGCGATCCGGGCGCGTCACGAGGCCGCGCTGATCGACGAGTTCCAGGATACCGATCCGTTCCAGTTCCCGATCTTCACGACGGCGTTCGCCGGCCGGCCGCTCTTCCTCATCGGCGATCCCAAGCAGGCGATCTACGGCTTCCGCGGCGCCGACGTGTTCGCCTACCTCGATGCGGCACGGCACGCCGAGCGTCGGTACACGCTCGCCAGCAACTGGCGCAGCACGTCGCGCATGATCGGCGCGGTGAACGCGCTGTTCGAGTTCCGCCGCGATCCATTCGTCAATCGCGACATCGGCTTCACGCCGGCCACGCCGGCCATGGAGCACAAGGACCCCCTGGCGAAGGACGGACGCGGCGCGCTGCACTGGTGGCTGCTGCCGCCCGGCGAAAGCAAGGGCGGCGCCCCGGAGCCGCTGGGCAAGACGAAGGCGAGCGAGAAGGTGCTCGTCGCCCTCGCGCGCGAGGTGGTGCGGCTGCTCACCGAACCCACCGCCAGCGGCACGCCGCTGAAGCCGGCGCAGGTCGCCGTCCTCGTGCGCGATTCGTACGAAGGCACCGCCACGCAGCAGGCCCTTCGCGCCGTGGGCGTGCCCTCCATCGTCGCCGGTCTCGACGACATCCTCAAGTCGCGCGAGCTGCACGAGCTGGAGTCCGTGCTGCGCGCCGTCCTCACTCCCGCCGACGCACGCACCGTGCGCGCGGCGATGGCGACCGACATGTGGGGAAAGTCGGCGCACGACATCCATGCCCTGTCGCTCCCCGAGCGGGAAGGGGACTGGCAGGCACTGGTGGAGCAGCTCGTCGGCTGGCGGGAGCTCTGGCTCCGCTCCGGCTTCATGCGCGCCACGCAGGCGATGCTCGCCGATCTCGGTGTCGTGGAGCGACTGCTCGCGCACGACGACGGCGAGCGTCGCGTCACCAACCTGCGGCACGCCGTGGAGCTGCTGCACGGTGCCGCCACCGAGGAGCGGCTGTCGCCGGAAGCGCTGCTGCTGTGGATCTCCGCCACGCGCGCGACGGGCGAGGAAAAAGCCGAGCGTACGGAGCTGCGGCTGGAGACGGATGCCGACGCGGTGCAGATCGTCACCATCCACAGGAGCAAGGGGCTGGAGTTCGACGTGGTCTTCTGCCCCGGCCTGTGGGGCACTCGCCGCACTGCGGACGACCAGCCGGTACTGGTTCACGAGAAGGACGGTACCCCGGTGTTCGACCATGGCTCGCCCGAACGCGAGGCGCGCGGCCGGCTCGCCATGGCGGAGGAGCTGGCCGAGGAGCTGCGGCTCGTCTACGTGGCGCTCACGCGCGCGCGCCTGCGCTGCTACGTGGCGTGGGGAGTGGTGAAGAACGCCAGGACGAAGCTCCACTCCGGTCACACGGCGCTCGGCTGGCTGCTGCGCGCCACGCAGGATGAGCTCTCACCCGAGGAGCTCGTGGAGCGGGTTCCCGAGGAG
>CAMLIU010000071.1 GCA_946479995.1 uncultured Gemmatimonadota bacterium
GTCGGCGCCGAGCCGCTTCGACATGGCGATGCGCGTGTCGTCGCTCTCCACGCCGATGATCAGCGACGCGCCCATCAGCCGCGCGCCGGCGGTCGCGCAGAGGCCGATCGGTCCCTGCGCCAGCACGACCACGCTGTCACCGGGACGCACGCGTCCCGACTCGGCGCCGCTGATGCCGGTGGAGGCGATGTCGGCGAGCAGCACCACCTGCTCGTCGGTCAGCTCGTCGGGAATGCGGGCGAGGTTGGCCTGGGCGTACGGCACCCGGAGGTATTCCGCCTGCGCGCCGTCGATCGTGTTGCCGAAGCGCCAGCCGCCGAGCGCCTCGTAGCCGGCGCCATGACCGCACTGCGACTGGTGTCCGCTGAGGCAGGCCGAGCACTGCCCGCAAGGCGTAATGGCGCCGACGAGTACGCGGTCGCCCACCGAGTAGCCGGTCACGCCGGCGCCGAGCTCCGTGATCACGCCAACTGCCTCGTGGCCGATGATGAGGCCGGGCCGGACGGGATACTCGCCCTTGAGGATGTGGACGTCGGTGCCGCAGATCGTCGTGAGCGTCACGCGGATGACGGCGTCGCCGGGGCCGGCGGTCGGCCGCGGGACGTCGCGCACTTCGAGCTTGCCCGGTGCAACGAACACGACGGCACGCATGGTGGCAGCCGCGTCGGGGCGCGGCGCGGGAGCGGCCTGGTCGGTGGGATGGACGAGCGTTGCCATGAAGCCCTCCTGATGCATGAGGCAGCACCGGCGCGCACGAGTGCGCGGGATGACACAACTGCACGGTGCCTCGCGCCGCCGAGGGCCGACATCAGGCAATGGCGGACAGTGGCTCGGCCGTCCACGGCGATTCCTCCGGCCGGGTCGCGTCCGCGTGAGCCGGCTGTCAGGCATCACCTGAATGCGGCAGCAACGGCGCGCCGGCATCCTCGACCAGGTGCCGGCAGGCACGACGGCCATGCACGGCCGCCTCCGCCACCGGCAGGCAATGCGGCGCGTGAGCGCGGAGATGAACCCATGGCCACGATGACTCCTCCCTCGATGCCGGCCGTGGCCGGCGCACCGGATGCCAAGGCTGCGCCTCCTTTGGCCGCGGCGCCGACGCCATGGATCGTGGACCTCTCCGAGGTGAGCCGCGCGAACATTCCGCTCGTCGGCGGCAAGGGCGCGAACCTGGGCGAGATGCTGCGCGCGGAGCTGCCCGTGCCGCCGGGGTTCGTGCTCACCGTCGCCGCCTACGAGCGCATGCGCGCGAGCCACGGCCTCGGCGCCCGCATCGACACGCTGCTGCGGACGGTGAACCCGGAGGATCCGGCGGCGCTGCAGCGGGTGTCGAAGCAGCTCCGCGAGATGATCACCAGCGTGCCGCTTCCGCACGAGCTGTCCGAGGCGCTCGAGCATGCGTACGACCGGCTCGCGGAAAGCACGCCCGGCACGAGCGAGCCCATCGTCGCCGTGCGGTCATCGGCGACGGCCGAGGACACGACGGAGTTCTCCTTCGCCGGGATGTTCGAGTCGTACCTCGGCGTGCGCGGCAAGGTGGCGCTGGCCGACGCCGTGCAGCACTGCTGGGCCTCCACCTTCAACGCGCGCGTGCTGTACTACCGCCTCTCCCGCGGCATGCCCGCCGAGATGCCGGTCGGAGTGGTGGTGCAGCGCATGGTGCCCTCGCAGAAGTCGGGGGTGATGTTCACGGCCGACCCGGCCACGGGCGACACCAGCCACGTGGTGGTCGAGGCGGCGTGGGGACTCGGTGAGGTGGTGGTGGGTGGCCAGGTGACGCCCGACCGCTACGTGGTGGACAAGCACTCCGGCGCCCCGGTGGAACGGCACGTGGCGGAGAAGCAGTTCATGCTGGAGGCGCTCCCCGAGGGAGGGACGCAGCGCGTGGAGCTCGCGCACGATCCGCGCGGCCGCGGCGCCGTGCTCACCGACGCCGAGCTCACGACGCTCGCGCGCCACGCCATGGCCAGCGAGCAGCACTACGGCGTACCGCAGGACATGGAGTTCGCCATCACGGGCAGCGACATCTTCATCACGCAGACGCGCCCGATCACCACCCTCTCGCACCTGGCCGAGAGCGCTGCCGCGAAGAAGGCGCCGGCGAAGGCGGCGGCCACCCCCGCCGCGCCGCCCATGCCGCTCGTGCGCGGGATGGGCGCGAGCCCCGGCGTGGCGACCGGGCGCGTGCGCGTGCTCGCGAGTGCCGTCGAGTCCGACCGCCTGCAGCCGGGCGAAGTGCTCGTGGCCACGATGACCTCGCCCGACTGGGTACCGCTGATGCACCGTGCCTGCGCCATCGTCACCGACGCGGGCGGGATGACGTCGCACGCGGCGATCGTGTCGCGCGAGCTCGGCATCCCCTGCGTGGTGGGCACGCGGAACGCCACCCAGGTGCTGCGGGACGGCATGCAGGTGACGGTGAACGGAAAGGACGGCAGCGTGATGCCCGGTGCGGTGCCCGCGCCGAGCAGCGTGGCGCGGCCCACGCGCGCCGTGCGCAGCGCGGCTGCCCCGCTCCTCACGGCGACGCGCATCTACGTGAACCTCGGCGAGCCGGAACGCGCAGCGGAGATCGCCGCGCGCGACGTGGATGGGGTGGGGTTGCTGCGTGCCGAGTTCCTGATGATGAGCGCGCTGCAGGGCGTGCATCCGCGCGAGCTGAGCGACCGGGACGACACGGACGGCTTCGTCCACCGGATGGTGGACGGGCTCACGACGATCGCCGCGGCGTTCGACCCGCGGCCCGTGGTCTACCGCGCGATGGATTTCCGCTCGAACGAGTTCCGCTCGCTCGAGGGCGGGGCGAAGCACGAGCCACAGGAAGCGAACCCGATGATCGGCTACCGCGGCGCCTTCCGCTACACGAAGGAGCCCGACCTGTTCGCCCTCGAGCTCCGCGCCCTCGCCGACGTGCGGCGCAGCCATGCCAACCTGCACCTCATGCTTCCGTTCGTGCGCACGGGGTGGGAGATGCGCCGCTGCCGCGAGCTGATCGACGAGAGCCCGCTCGCGCGCGCCCCTGGCATCGAGCTGTGGGTGATGGCCGAGGTGCCGTCGGTGGTGAGCTGGCTGGACGAGTACGTGCGGCTCGGCGTGACCGGAGTCTCGATCGGCTCCAACGACCTCACCCAGCTCATGCTGGGTGTGGACCGCGACAGCGAGCTGCTGGCGCCCTACTACGACGAGCGCGACCGCGCCGTGCTGGACGCCATCCGCGCCATCATCGAGCGCGCGCATGCGCTCGGCGTCACGGCATCCATCTGCGGGCAGGCGCCGTCGGTACACGCCGACTTCGCCGCGCGGCTGGTGGAATGGGGAATCGATTCGATCTCCGTGAACCCGGACGCGATCGAGCGGACGCGGCGGAACGTGGCGATCGCGGAGCAGCGGCTGCTGCTGGCCGCGGCGCGCAGGCACTCCGGGTGACGCCGAGGGCGCGTGTTCAGCGTGAAGCGCGAACACGCGCCCCGTCGCGAAGCTGGTCGGGCGGAAGCAGCACCACGCGCGCGCCCGACTGGAGGCCGCCGAGGATCTCCGCGACCCCGCTCCCCACGTGGCCCACCTGCACGCGCGTGCGCACCGCGCGGCCGTCGCGCACGACGTACAGCTCCCACTGGTCGCCGTTGCGCAGCAGTGCGCTGGCCGGCACGCTGAGGGCGCGGCCCTCCCACGTCACGATGCTCGCATCCAGGCGATAGCCGTCGCCGAGCGTGCGCGGCACCTGCGCCGGGTCCACCACCACGGTGAGCCGCTGCTCCTCCACGCCGAGCGCCGAGAGGCGCGTGCGCGCGGAGGGTTCCACCACGCGGACGATTCCCTCGAGGGGCGGCCCGCCCCAGCCGCGGAGGATCACGCGCTGGCCCGGCCGCACCGCGGCCGCGTCGCTGCTCAGGACGTCGGCCGAGATCTCCAGCGCGCGCGGGTCGCCGAACTGCAGCAGCGGCGTGCCGGCAGCCACCACCCGCGCACTCCGGTCGGGCACGGAGAGCACGCGGCCGTCGCCCGGCGCGCGGACCACCGTGGCGACGCGCGGCTCCTCCACCGCCGCGTCGAGCGCGGCGCGCGCCTGCGCGAGGTCGGCGAGCGCCACGTCGCGCTGCGCGCGCACCGTGCCCAGCTCGGCGCGCCGGCTCGCGACGGTGAGGCTCGCGAGCTCGAGGTCGCGGTCGGCGATCGCGCCGGCCTGCAGCAGCTGGCGCGCGCGGGCCTCGTCGCGCCGCGCCTGCGCGAGCGCGAGCTCCGCCTGCGACAGCTGCACAGCGAACTGCAGCGTGCGGGCGCGCGCCGCGTCCACCCGCGCCTGCGCGGCGCGGCGCTCGGTGGAGTGCAGCGGCGGCGTGGTGATCGTGGCGAGCGGCGTCCCCGCGCGCACCTCGTCGCCGGCGTGGACGGCGAGTCGCTGCACGAGGCCAGTCACCGGGGCGGTGATGGTGAACGGCTGCCGTACGCGGGTGACGGCGTCGGCGTCCACCGTCACGCGCACCGGGCCGGTGTTGGCCATCGCCACGTCCACGGCGATGGCCTTCGGCCGGAGCGCCAGGACGAGCGCCGCCCCAACGAGGATCGCCACCGCGATGAGCACGAGACGCAGGAGGCGGGGGCGCTTCGCGCGGGCCGGCGCCGGCTGCGCAGGGGGACGCGCCGGCAGCTCCGGTGCAGCGGGACGTTGTGCCGGTGCTGCGGGGGACGCCGGGGGCGCAGTGGTCGTGGGGACATCGAGGATGGCCGACATGGTTCACTCCCGGGTCTTGAGCACGGCGACGAGGTCGAGACGCGCCGCGCGCCGATACATCAACGCGCCGGCGACGAGGGACGCAGCGAGCACCACGAAGGTGCCGTTCACGTAGGTCTGGGCGCGCACGACGAGCGGCACCTGGTACTGCTCGCTCTCGAAGGCGCCCGCGAGGTAGCCCGACAGCAGCCAGCCGAGCAGCCAGCCGAGCGGGACGGCGAGCAGGGTGAGGATCCCCTGCTCGCCGAGCAGGAGGGCACCGACCTCGCGCGTGGTGAAGCCGAGCACGCGCAGGCTCGCCAGCTCGCGCCCGCGCTCGGAGAGCGCGATGCGCGCGCCGTTGTAGACCACGCCGATGGCGATCACCGCCGCGAACGTCACGACGAGCACGGAGGTGACGCGGAAGCCGCGCCCCATCATGCGGTCGAACTGGTCGAGCATGGCACGCCGCGACGAGATGCTGATGACGCGCGGCATGTCGCGCATCTCCGCATACAGCGCCTCGCTGGGCGCGCCCGCCACCTGCAGGACGACGCCGTTCACCTGCGGCGCCTCACCCGCCAGCCGGCTCAGCGCGGCCAGCTCCATGTACGCGTTGGGCGACATCAGCTCGTCGAGCAGGCCGACCACCACGAGCGGGCGCGTCGCATCCTTCTCCAGCAGCTCCGCCTGCAGCGTGTCACCGACGCGCGCGTCGAGCACTCGGCCGAGGGCGGCGCTGATGACCACGCCGTCCGGGGGAACGGGACGGGTGCGGCCGCCCACGTCCACGAGGCGGTAGAGCACGGCGCCAGACTCCAGCCCGGTGAGCGCGAGCGTGCGTGCGCGTCCGGCATGATGCAGGCGCACCGGCACGACACGCGTGAGCTCCACGCGAGTGACACCGGGAAGCGACGCGAAGCTGGTGCGCACCGCCTCGGGCACCGAGGTGGCGAGCGCCACGGCGAGCGTCTCCCGGTGGCCGATGCGGAACTGCACCTCGATCATCCGCCGCGACGCGTCGTAGAGCGAGAGCGAGCCGGCCATGAGGCCCAGCGCGGCGGCCACGCCCGCGGCGCCGAGCATCGCGCGCGCCGGATGCCGCTCGAGACCGCGCAGTACCATGCGCACCGCGGCCGGCACGTTGCCGCCGAGCCCTAGGCGGTCGAGCAGCAGCGGCCCGTAACGCGTGGGGAGCGGCGGCTGCATCCCCGCCGCCGGGGCAAGCCGTGCCGCGGCGAGGACGGCGCGCACCGCGCCGGCGAGCGTCGTCAGGGCGAGCACCGCCATCGCGATCGTCATCGCGAGCCAGTCGATGCGGAAGTGCAGGCCGGGGATGCGCAGGATGTCGGCATAAAGGCCGGTGAAGACGCGGCCGAGCACGGCGCCGAGCGCGACGCCGACGGCCACGCCGAAAGCGACGGCGATGGCGGCGTAGGTCAGGTAGTGCCGCGCGATCGTGGCGCTGGAGTAGCCGAACGCCTTGAGCACGGCGATCTGCTCGCGCTCCGTGGCGACGAGGCGCGTGAGCACCATGCCGGCGAGGAACGCCGCCACGCCGATGAAGAAGGCGGGGAAGGCCATCCCCATCACGCCCAGCTGCTGCAGCTCGTTCTGCACCACGCGGTGCGAGAGCTGGTCCTTGCGCTCGATCGCGCCGCGTCCGCCGTACGGCACGAGCAGGCTGTCCACCTCGCCGATCACCGCGGCGGCGCGCGCCCCCGGGCGCAGCTCGAGCGCCACGTCGTTGAACGCGCCGTGCATTCCGGTGGCATCCCGCACCAGCTCGTCCGGTGCCCACAGGATGCCGAAGGTGCGCTCGTCCACCGCCATGCCGCCGCCGGCCTCCTCGTACAGGAAGTCCGGCGCCGCGCCCACGCCGACGATACGCAGCCACGTCCGCCGCTCGTTGATCACGGCGACAAGCGTGTCGCCGAGCGCGAGGCGGTTCGACTCCATGAAGCGGCCGTTGACGAGCACCTCGTCCTCGGCGCCGGGAGAGATGCCACGTCCCCGCAGCACGGACAGGTGATTGATGTGGTCGTCCGTACCCGGGGGAGGCAGGGAGATGAGGCGGCCAGTGGCCGGCCGGTCGAGCCCCGGCACGTCGAGGCGCACGTCCTTCACCGCGCGCGTCGCCACGACGGACACGCCGGGGATGGCGGCCAGTCGCGCCGCCACCGCGTCCGGCGCGCGCGTGAGCGACGCGAAGACGTCGGCGAAGTGCGCGCGCTGGTAGTAGTCGTCGCGCGCGCGGACGAGGGAGCTGGAGGTGCCGCGGATGGCCATCACGCACAGCACGCCGCCCGACAGCACGAGGCCGATGGACGCCACCTGGGCGCGTGTGCGCCAGACGTCGCGCACCAGCTTCCGGCTCAGCGAGCGCATCGCCCATTCCCCCGCCGCCGCTCCGCCGAGCTCACCATGACAGGTCCTCCGGCGCGGCGCGATGCGCGTTGCGGTACTCCTGCGAGATGCGCCCGCTCGTCATGCGCAGCACACGGTCCGCCATCGCCGCGATGGCCACGTTGTGCGTGATGAGCGCCGTCGCCGAGCCGGTGTCGCGGTTGACCGTGGCGATCGTGCGCAGCACCATGCGCCCCGTCTCCACGTCCAGCGCGCCGGTGGGTTCGTCGCACAGGAGCACGTCCGGCTGCTTGGCCACCGCGCGCGCGATCGCCACGC
>CAMLIU010000072.1 GCA_946479995.1 uncultured Gemmatimonadota bacterium
GCGATGGGAGAGGACCGGCTGTCCGACACGCGCGCGCAGGCATTCCTGCACGTGGACGGCGCGGCGGTGGTGGCCGACGCGTCGCCGGTGATCTACCGCGAGGCCGATCCGGCGCGCGGCGAGCTGCGTCGCCCCGTGGCGGCCGTGCCGGCGATCAGCGTGCTGTTCGACGACGAGGTGCAGTACGCGCGCGCCAACGTGCCCTTCGATCGCGTGTACACCGTGCACCTGCGATCCGCCACGTCGTCGCCGCGCGGGGTGAGCGTGACGCTCACCCTTCCCGCCGGGCTCCGCGCCGACAGCGCCGTGCGCCGTGCCGCGCTCGCGCCCTTCGGCTCGACGGCGCTCGCCTTCCGCGTGCGTGGCACCCTGCCCGCCGGCCGCTTCAACGTGAGCGCATCGGCGACGAGCAATGGCGAGACCTTCGTGTCGGGGTACATCCCGATCGAGTACGCCCACATCCCGCCCCTCCGCTACTACCGCGCGGCCACGGTGCAGGTGGAGGCGGTGGACGCGAAGCTCCCCGCCGTCACACGGGTGGCCTACATCCAGGGCGTCGGTGACAACGTGGCGCCCATGCTGGCGCAGCTCGGCCTCAGCGTCACGCCACTCTCGCCGGAACAGCTCGGCACCGCCGACCTGTCGCGCTTCGGGGCCATCGTCGTTGGCCCGCGCGCCTTTGCGGCGAGCGACCTGCTCACCCGCGAGGCGCCGCGCCTGCAGGACTACGCGCGCGCCGGCGGCACGCTGGTGATGCAGTACGGGCAGAACGAAATGCAGCAACCGGGGATTCTTCCCTACGCCATCACGCTCGCGCGGCCGGCGCAGCGGGTGACGGACGAGAATGCCCCGGTCACGATCCTCGACCCACGCTCCCCATTGCTCACCACGCCCAACCGCATCACCAGCGCCGACTTCACCGGCTGGGTGCAGGAGCGCGCGACGTACATGCCGAGCACCTTCGATCCGCACTGGAAGACGGTGCTGCGCATGAACGACCCGGGCGAGCCGCCGAACGACGCGGCGGTGCTCGTCGCGCCGGTGGGCAAGGGGGTGGTGGAGTACGTGACGCTGGCGCTGTTCCGCCAGCTGCCCGCCGGGGTGCCGGGGGGGGCCCGGCTGTTTCTGAATCTTCTTTCGGGCCCGAAGGGCAACGGGGCGAGGGGGATGGTTCCGTGATCTTCAACTACAACAGAAGTACTTCGTACCACGTACGCCGTATCCGGACCGACACCCGTACCGGTGACGACAACAGCAGTACCTCGTACCCCGTACTTCGTACCCGGACCGACATCCAGGCCTCTACAAGGCTCCGACGCGCTGTGCCCTCACGTAGTTCGACCCCGCATTGGAAGGGCCTCGGCCTGGGTCTGCGTACGTGGTACAAGGTACTTGCTACATCAGTTGTAGTTGCCCTTGCAGGGTGCCAGGGTGACAGTAGAACCGTCCTCACGGTCTACAGCCCCCACGGCAAGGACCTCCTCCAGTACTACGAGACCCAGTTCGAGAAATCCCACCCCGACGTCGACGTGCAGTGGGTGGACATGGGGTCCCAGGAGGTGCTCGATCGGCTGCGCGCGGAGAAGGCGAATCCGCAGGCCGACCTGTGGTTCGGCGCCACGGCGGAGATCTTCGAGCGCGGCGCGAGCGAAGGGCTGCTCGACCCGTACAAGCCCACGTGGGCGGCGCAGGTGCCCGCCGATGCGCACGATCCGAAGGACCTGTGGTACGGCACCTACCTCACTCCCGAGGTGATCGCGTACAACACCCACGCCGTCAGCGCCGCCGATGCGCCGAAGGACTGGGACGACGTGCTCGATCCGAAGTGGAAGGGGAAGGTCCTCATCCGCGACCCGATCGCCAGCGGCTCCATGCGCGCCATCTTCGGCGGCATACTCGGCCGCTCCATCGCGCAGACGGGAAGCACCGCCGCCGGATGGGAATGGCTGCGCAAGCTGGACGGCAACACCAAGGAGTACGTCCTCAACCCCGCGCTGCTCTACCAGAAGCTCGGCCGCGAGGAAGGGGTGATCACGCTGTACGACATGCCCGACATCGCCACCCTGCAGCAGCGCACCAAGGTGCCGGTGGGCTACGTGTTCCCGGCGAGCGGCACGCCACTCATCGTGGACGCGATCGCCATCGTGCACGGCGCGCGGCACCCCGACGTGGCGCGGCAGTTCTACGAGTTCGTCACCACCGTGCCCGCGCTCACGCATGCGGCGCGCGAGTTCGTGCGCATCCCCGTGCGGGCCGACATTCCCGCCGACTCGCTGCCTCCCGACGTGCAGCACGCGCGCACCGAGGTGAAGCCGATGCCCGGCTTCGGCAAGGTGGTGACCGACAGCCTGGACGCGTGGATGAAGTACTGGGACGCGAACATCCGGAACAGCCGCCGAGGCAAGTGACGTCACCGCGCACGCGGGGAGAGGGGGGCGCGCTCGTGCTCGAGCACGTGACGCGCCGCTACGAAGGGAACGCCGAGCCGGCGGTGGACGACCTGTCGCTCTCCATCGCGCCGGGCGAACTGCTCGCCCTCGTCGGCGCATCGGGATCGGGGAAGACGACGACGCTGCGCATCGTCGCCGGCTACGAGGTGCCGGACGCGGGGCGCGTGCTGCTCACCGAGCCCGGGGGCGCGACGCGCGACCTCACGCGCGAGCCGCCGCAGCGGCGCGGGTTCGGCATGGTGTTCCAGCACTACGCGCTCTTCCCGCACATGCGCGTGGACGAGAACGTGGCCTTCGGGCTCGAGGCGCGCGGGGTGAAGAAGTCGGAGCGCCTCACCCGCGCCCGCGAGGCGCTGGAGAGCGTCGGGCTCGGCGGGAAGGCGCAGCGCGCCGTGCAGGCGCTGTCCGGCGGCGAGCAGCAGCGCGTCGCCCTCGCGCGCGCGCTGGTGATCGAGCCGCGCGTGCTGCTGCTCGACGAGCCCCTCTCCAACCTGGATCCCACGCTGCGGCAGAGCACGCGCGAGGAGCTGCGCGCCACACTTCGTCGCTCCGGCGTGACGGCGCTGTTCGTGACGCACGACCAGGAGGATGCGTTCGCCGTTGCCGACCGGGTGGCGATGCTGCAGAAGGGACGCCTGCTCCAGGTGGGCACGCCGGAGGCGCTGTACGACACGCCGGCCACCCGCGCCGTGGCGGAGTTCGTCGGTCGCGCGACGGTGGTGCCCGCCGAACGCGCCGAGGAGCGCGTGTGGATCACCATCGGCGGCGTGGCGCTGAACACCGCGGCGCGACACGCCGACGGATCGGCCGGCAAGCAGGTGCTCGCCGTGCTGCGGCCGGAGTCGCTGGCCCTCACCCTCGAGGAGAACGCACCCGCGTGGCCGGGCGAGGTGACGCTGCGTCGCTTCGCCGGCGGGCACGTGGTCTACCGCGTTCGGCTCGCCGGCGGGGTGGACCTCGAGGTGTTCGGGCATGGTGAGGGGGCGCGTGAAGGAGAGCAGGTGAGGGTGTGCCTCGCCGGCGTGCCCGTGGCCACGGTGCCGGCGTGAGCACGCGGCGCCGGCCATTCGGCGTCGGCGTCTCCGTCACCGCGCTGGCGCTCCTCGCCCTGCTCGGCTGGACGGTCGTCTACCCCAACGTGTCGGTCATCGTCGGCAGCTTCGAGCGTGGGCTCGCCGACTGGCGCGCCTTCGCCGCGAGCCCGGCCGACATCGACGCGCTGCGCGGCACGATCATCGTCAGCGTCGGGTCGGTGATCGCGGCGCTCCTCGTCGGCATCCCGCTCGCCTTCCTCCTCACGCGCACCGAGTTCCGCGGGCGGCGCGTGCTGAGCGGCGTGGCCACGCTGCCCGCCGCGTTGCCGCCCCTCGTCGGCGTGCTGGCCTTCCTCTTCCTGTATGGCGAGAGCGGGGTGATCACGCGCGTCGTGCAGCACCTGTTCAACCTCGCCGAGCCGCCGTGGACGTTGAGCGGGCTGCCGGCGGTGATCTTCGTCCATGCGTACACGATGTACGTGTACGTCTTCCTCTTCGTGAGCGCGGGGCTCGAGCGCTACGACACCACCCTCGACGAGGCGGCCGCCGGACTCGGCGCGTCGCGTGCGCTGCTCCTGCGCCGCGTCACGCTGCCACTGCTCACGCCGAGCATCGCCGGCGCGATGCTCCTCGTCTTCATGAGTGCGCTCGGCTCCTTCTCGGCGCCGTACGTGTTCGGCGGCGGGGCGCGGGTGCTGTCCACGCAGATCCTCGTGTCCAAGCTCAACGGCGCGATGGGGCTGGCGTACGTGGAGACCACGGTGCTCGCGGTCACGGCGGTGCTCGCCCTCTTCCTGCTGCGGCGCATGGAAGGACGACGCGCGTACGCGATGGCGGGGAAGGGGCGCGCGACGCGCACCATCATCCGCTCATCGTTCGCCCGCACGCTGCTGCCCATCGTGGCGACGGCGATCGTCATCCTGCTCATCCTGCCGCACGCGATGGTGGTGCTGGTGAGCTTCGCGCGCGATGGCGCGTGGACGACGCAGGTGCTCCCCCCCGAGTACACCCTCGACAACTTCCGCCGCCTGGCGCAGGACCGCGACCTCTGGCAGCCGATCAGCAACAGCGTGTCCATGGCGCTCGTCGCCACGGTGGCCGACGCCATCGTCTGCTTCGCCATCGCCTACGTGGTGGTGCTGACGCGCGCGCCGGGGAAGCGCCTGCTCGCCCTGCTGTCACAGCTCCCGTGGGCGATTCCCGCCACGGCGATCGCGCTCGGCCTCGCCGCCACCTTCGACCGCAACGCGCCGCTGCAGCTGCGGGTGCTGCTCGTGGGGACCTTCTGGATCCTCCCCATCGCCTACTTCATCCGCAACATCCCCATCGTCACGAGTGCGGTGGAAGGCTCGCTGCGCCAGATGGATCCCACCCTCGAGGACGCCGCGCGCGGCCTGGGCGCGTCGCGCTGGCTCGCGCTCAGGCGCGTGATCATCCCCGCGGCGCGGCCGGGACTGGTGGCAGGGACGATGCTCGCCGCCGTCGCGGCAGTGGGGGAGTTCGTCGCCAGTGTCGTGCTGTACACGCACGCCAACCGTCCCATCTCGGTGGAGATCCTCGCCCAGCTGCGCTCGCTCTCCTTCGGAACCGCGGCCGCGTACAGCGTACTTCTCATCCTGCTGGTACTGTTGATCGTCGTCGGCGCGCGCTGGCTGGAAGGGCGGGTGGCGGATGGAGAACGGGTGATCCAGGCGGCGTAGATCCGTCTCGCAGTCGAAAAGCGAGGGGAGCGGAAAGGGCCGGATGAACGGCCTGAAAGGGCAGGATCTGTCCCTCTCGGAATCTCTGCTCCGCGACCGAGGCTGGCCCCTGCGACCCCAAGGTTCCTGAATTGATTGGAACGGCCTCGGGACGTTCGGCGGCGCATGGAGGCGTAAGTGTAGAGGAGAGAATCCTGCCGTTTCGTAGTTGAAGATCCGGCCTTTTCCGTTCCCCCGCTTTTTTCCAGACATGCCAACTCGCCCTGCAATCACCGACTGGCAACGCGAACGCCGACTGCCTCGCGTAGTGATCATCGGGGGCGGGTTCGGGGGGCTGTATGCGGCGCGGGCGCTCAGGCGCGCGAAGGTGGAGCTCGTCGTGCTCGATCGCACGAACCACCATCTCTTCCAGCCGCTGCTCTACCAGGTGGCCACGGCCACGCTCGCGCCCACCGACATCACCGCGCCCATCCGCTGGCTGCTGCGGCAGCAGGCGAACACCACCGTGCTCCTCGCCGAGGCGCAGCGGGTGGATCCGGAGCGGCGCGTCGTGGTCATAGACGCCGAGCCGTACGAGATCGCCTACGACTACCTCATCGTCGCCGCCGGCGCGCGGCACGCGTACTTCGGGCATCCGGAGTGGGAGGATCTCGCGCCCGGGCTCAAGAGCATCGGCGACGCCATCGAGCTGCGGCAGCGCATCCTCATCGCCTTCGAGCGGGCGGAGGAGGCGATGACCGACGCCGAGCGCGATGCGTGGCTGACGTTCGTCATCGTCGGCGCGGGGCCGACCGGCACCGAGCTCGCCGGCATGCTCCCCACCATCGCGAAGCATTCGCTGCCGCGCGAGTACCGCCGCATCGCCAGCGCGAACGTGCGCGTCCTCCTCCTCGAGGGGGGACGCAAGGTGCTCTCCACCTATCCCGACGCGCTCGCCGAGCATGCGCGGCGCGACCTCGAGAACCTCGGCGTCGACGTCCGCACCGGTGCGCTGGTGACGAACATCGAGCCGGGGAAGGTGCACGTCGGCGACGAGGTGATCCGCACCAACACCATCATCTGGGCGGCCGGCAACGCCGCGTCGCCACTGGGCAGGACGCTCGGTGCGGAGGTGGACCGTGTGGGCCGCGTGCTCGTCGCCCCCGACCTCAGCGTGCCGGGCCATCCGGAGATCTTCGCCATCGGCGACATGGCGGCGGTCACGTCGGAGGGAAAGCCCGTGCCCGGCGTGGCGCCGGCCGCGATGCAGATGGGGCGCCACACGGCGAAGAACATCAGGCGCGACCTCGAGCAGCGCGAGCGGAAGCCCTTCGTCTACCGCAACAAGGGCGACCTCGCGACCATCGGCCGCCACCGCGCCGTGGCCGACTTCGGCCGGCTCAGGCTCACCGGCTTCATCGCGTGGTGGTTCTGGCTGTTCGTCCACATCATGTACCTGGCCGGATTCCGGAACCGATTGAGCGTCCTGATCGAATGGGGATACAGCTACTTCACCTTCGAGCGCGGGTCGCGGCTGATCACGCTGCCGAGGGAGGACAGGCGGCTGAAGGTGGAGGGCTCGCGCTGACGCGCGCCGTGAGCGAGGATTGGTCGACGCTGTTCGCACCATGAAGCGAGGAGGTCAGGGATGCATCGCTCCATCTGGCGGAAGGTCCTGGTTGCCCTGTTCATTCTCCTGGCGCTCGATGGGTTCGTCGAGACCACGCGGCACTTCCTGACGCCCGGGGACGTGCCGGGCGCGCTGGCCTGGCTGCAGTTCGGCGCGGGCTCGCTCGCGCTGGCCTCCGCCGTGGGGCTGTGGCGCCGGGCCCGGTGGGGCTCGGCCGTGATCATGGCGTGGGGGCTCGAGGTGGCGACGATGCTCGTGCTGCTCGAGTCGATCCTCCACCTCGACGCACAGGCGAGCGCCGGGTTGTGGCCCGGCGCGGCCGTGCTCCTGGTGGTCGCCGCGTTGAGCGCGGGGTATGCCGAGAGGACCCGGATCGGCACGACGCCGGCCCGGCAGCGCGCAGTCGTTCATTCGGAGTAGTCCACAGCGTCGCTGTGGCAGGCCAGCGCACGCTGGCGGAGGCAGGACCATGAGCAAGCCACTCCAGACCTACGAGACGGACGAGATCACCGTCACCTTCGACCCGAACA